>NZ_KV836306.1:0-248448 GCF_001838335.1 Corynebacterium sp. HMSC075F02
CGAGCGGACACACTTTTTGCTACTTAACCCCCAACTTGCAACCCTCGCTCGCACCCCACGCCTGACTCAAACAAGGGTTAGATACGCAAAAGCGCACGACCCCAGGCAACCACCCGAAGCGCGTGCGCTAATTACCGAAAAACTATTTAGCAGCAGTCTCAATCATCTCGCGAATGCGGTCAATTTCCTTGCTGCGATTGCGGTTGCGACGAATGCCCATTGCGATGCCACCAACAACAAGTGCGGCAACGACGCCCAGTGCTGCCTGCACCTTCGGCTCATTCAGAGCATCGAAAACACGGGTCTTTGCGTCATCCGCAACGTTCTTCGGATTCGTTCGCACGGTTAGCTCATCCAGAGTACGGGCGAGCTGGTTACGGTTACGCTCAATATCGCGCTGGATATCTTCAATGCTGCGAGCCACGTAAACTCCCTAAAAAGTTGAATATCTAAAGTGATTGTTCGCCTAAAAGACTAACACTTCCACTACAGCAACGTGGGCGAGCACGGGGAAAAACTCAACGCATTGCTTCAGAGTCGACACGCACCGCTCCAGAGTCGATACGATGAAGCCATGACTACTTCTTCCTCCAGCGACAAAGAATACGGCCAGAACAACATCCGTCTGGAAGCTGGCGACCCTGCCCCAGCGTTTACTCTTCTCAACGACGCCGAAGAGCAGGTTTCTCTGTCGGACTACGCGGGCAAGCCCGTGCTGATTTACTTCTACCCGCGGGCCAACACCCCAGGTTGCACCACTGAGGCATGCGACTTCCGCGATGAATCCGCTGCCCTGAACGATGCCGGCATTCCTGTCGTAGGTATTTCTCCGGACAAGCCGGCGAAACTCGCAAAGTTCCGCGAGGACCACGGCTTAAACTTCACCCTTCTGTCCGATCCGGACAAGGAAACCATGACCGCATTCGGCGCTTTCGGCGAGAAGAAGAACTACGGCAAGATTGTCCAGGGCGTCATCCGCTCGACTTTCCTGGTTAATGCCGAAGGAGAAATTGAAAAGGCCTGGTACAACGTTCGCGCCAAGGGGCACGTCCAGCGCGTACTGCGTGACTTGGGCGTGGAATCACAGGCTTCCGAAAGCTAACTAGCCGCAAGGCCTACTTTGACCCTGGCCCCAAACTCTCCTCCCACATCATCCCGATTAGACGGTTTCGTAGTAGTGACTCAATCCCAGGACGCACCGAATATTCTTCGTCCCCGTCGCACTCCGGCTCAGCAACGCAGCCGAGAGCGGTACGCACGCATGCTCAGCTCGGCACGCACAGTGCTCATCGAGCACGGGTTTGAGTCTTTCACTTTCGACGAAGTCGCTCGCATCGCAGATATCCCCATTGGCACGCTCTACCAATTCTTCGCAAACAAGTATGTGATGATCTGCGAGCTCGACCGTCAGGACACCGAGGCCGTCATCGAGGAAGTCTCACGCTTCGGCGAAACAGTCCCCACCTTGAAATGGCCGGAGTTTCTCTCGGAGTTCATCGATCACCTGGCAAAACTCTGGCGCGAGGACGTTTCCAGAAGAGCCGTATGGCTGGCTGTTCAATCAACGCCCGCCACACGCGCAACCGCAGAAGATACGAAGTCACGCCTGGTCACCGAGATTTCAAAGGTGCTGCGCCCGCTGGTGCCGTCGTCAAGCGATGCGGAACTGAACTTCATCTCCGACCTCATGATTAACGCCACGTACGCCCTGCTGAATTATGCGGTGGACCATCCGGGAAGCGATGCTGAGCGGGAAGCTCATTACGAGCTGACGGTGCAGGAAATCAAACGCATGACAATCTCTTATCTCATGAGCGTCGCGGAGGCCGCAGACTAGAGAGCGCCCCTCGCCCACCTCGGCAGGGGCATTTATTGCCCTTATCAATACGCGGAGGGTAGGCTTGCCTTAGTTTACGCTTTACTCTGGTCAGCGCGGTGGGGTTCCCTGTTTTTCGCCGCGCCTGCGCCGGAACTCCCAAACAGAATCAGAGGTTCACATGTCCACGACGCAGGGCGCTTTCCGACGGAGCCTGCTTCCCCGCTCTATTGTTTTAGCTTCGGCAATCGTAGTGAGTACGGGATTTTTACCCGCAGTCCCCGCATCGGCACAGTCACTGCCATCGATTGGACAGCTCGGCGGTTCGCTCCCCGGCATCGGCGACCTTCTCGGCGGCAGCACCGATCAGTCTGAGCGCCAGCTCTCCGTGACCCCTGCCACCGATCTGTCCGACGGCGCCACCGTGACCATCAAGGGAGTCGGCTACCCCGCTAACGCAAATATTTACCTGGCCCAGACAATCGAGAAGCCAAAGTCGGGCTACCCTTCGACCTACGGCGAAGCGGCCAAGGTCACGGTTGGCGCGGACGGAAGTTTTACGCAGGAGATGAAGGTCGCGACCAGCTTTGGCGATGTCGACTGCACCTCTACCCAGTGCTACGTAGCCTCCTTTACTGCGTTCCCTAATCTTTCTGACCGCAGCAATGACCAGTGGGTCCCCATCACCTTCAAGGCGGGTGCTACTTCCCAGGCTGCTCAATCGCAGGGTTCCACCGGCGCGGCGCCGAGCGGTGGCCAGAGCGCTGGTTCGGGCTCCCAGTCACAGTCGGGCTCGCAGTCACCGTCGCAGTCACGGGGTAACGCATCGGTGAGCCTGTCCAAGACCTCAGACTTGAACCCGAGCGGCGACACCATTCGAGTCGAAGGCAAGGGTTTCAAGACCTCTGGACCGGGCATCTACGTCGGTATCGCGCAAAATGACCAGATGGATGTGACCAACGCCGATTCCTTCGGCCCGGATACCAAGTTTGTGTCTACCTCTCGCGGCAACCTGAAGTCCGACGGCAGCTTCAGCGTGGATCTTCCGGTCAGCGCGAAGTTCGGCACGGCAGACTGCATGCAGAACGCTTGCTCGGTCTACACCATTGCTGCTCACGGTTCTTCTGACCGCAGCCAGGACACGGCGACCGCGGTATCGTTTGCCGGCGGAGCTGCCAAGCAGGACGCTACCCTGCCCTCCGGCGGTGGCTCCTCACAGTCCGCAGGCAGCGCAAGCTCCGGCACCAGTGGCAGCACAGGGTCTAGTGGAACGAGTAGCACCAGCGCCTCCAGCGGCTCCAGCAGCTCCAACGGCAGCAGCTCCTCGACCGGCACCCCGTCGGTAAGCCTGTCCACCACGGAACTGAATCCATCGGGCAGCACCCCAATTACCGTCTCCGGCACCGGATTCAAGACCAGTGGCAACGGCATCTACGTCGCAGTGGCTGAGAAGAACAAGTTCTCCACCACCAACGCTGATGCTTTCTCCGCCGCTGAGTTTGTCCGCACCTCCCAGATGTCCTCCGACGGCAGCTTCTCCACAACGCTCAATGTCGAGGCCGTCACATCGGCCGCCAACTGCGTCGAAAATGACTGCGCACTCTACACCTTTGCTGCTCACGGTTCCTCCGACCGCAGCCAGGACACGGCCACGGACCTCAGCGTCGGCGGCTCCGCCAAGGAACGCGAAGAAGCTGTGAAGACCGGTGCCTCCAAGACCGGAGAGTCCAAGGCCAGCGGCTCATCCAAGGCATCTGGCAAGGCTTCCGCAAAGTCCAACGCTTCCGGCAATGGCCTCGACGAAGTTGATGTGCAGACTCAGCAGGCCGCGACCAACTCCCCGCTCCAAACCGCCGCAGTCGCCGGAACCGGCGCAATCCTGGGCGCGCTAATCTTCGGTGCCGGCATCTTGGTCGGTCGCCGTCAGAAGTCCGTCGATTAGCACGGCGCCGGGCTAGTCCAAGCGTACGACGGCGATTGCGTAGTCGCCGTCGTGCGAGATGCTTAACGACGGCCCCAGCTGCCACTCCTGATCGTGGAAATGGCGGCTCACAGCCCCGTGGAGACTGATGCTCACGCGACCGTAGGCATCCGGCTGCACCTCTATTTCCCGCCAGTCCAGCTGATCGCGCGCAATCGGCGGTTGGCTGCCGAAGAGAGTCTGCGACCAGGCCTTGATGAAGGCTTCCTTCGCAGCCCAGCGGCCCGCTAAGTGACGCGCCAGAGCGCCGCCGACTGCTCCGCGGCGCCTAGCTACCAGTAGCTCCGCAGGTGTGAAAACAGCCTGCGCGAACTGACTTCCTGGCATATTCAGCTGCTCTTCGAAGCCCGGAATATAGACGAGGTCTACGCCAATCATGGCTGGAGGACACCATCGATCAGACGGGCGCCGTCGGAAAGCAGAACTGCCTTTTCCAATGCAGCGGGTGAACCGAACCGACCACCGTCCGCCAGGTTTCGCTCGCGTGGACGCTCGTAGAGAGCTTCCCCACCGTAAATAGCCTCATCAATGCGACGCAGACCAGCCGCTTCGCGGTTGTGCGCCGCGGACCGCCAACGCTCCGCAGCCTCAGCGCCATCGTGCTGCACTATCGCTTGGTAGAAAGCTTCCGGATGGACGACTGCCACCAGTGCCGAGACATGTCCGAACCCGAGCGAGGTAACAAAGCCAGCCTTCAGCGGCAACGTATTGCCGAAATTGACTGCCTTCGTTGGCCATACCAGACGCGAATGCGCAGCCAATGCGGGATCGACGCAGTCCAGCGATCGATTACCTGGCACAATGCCGCTGCGCAATACCTGGGTCAGACCAATGATCTGGAACGCTGCAGCACCACCCTTAGCGTGTCCCGTCAGCGATTTCTGAGAGACCACCAACAGCGGGTTAGAGCGCTCGCGACCGAGTTCATCTGCAATGCGTTCATGCAGTTCGGACTCATTTGGGTCGTTGGCATTGGTCGAGGTGTCGTGCTTGGACAACACCGCGACCTGATCCGCAGTGACATCGAGTACTGCAAGTGCGCGAGCCAATCGAGACTTCTCGCCGCCCTGAGCGGCCGCTAGCGCACCCAAACCCGGCGCCGGAATGGACGTGTGCGCGCCGTCGGCGAAGGACTGGGCGTATGCGACGACACCGAGCACGGGGAGCCCCATGTCACGAGCGATGTCTCCGCGAGCCAACAGCACCGTGCCACCGCCTTGCGATTCCACAAAGCCTCCGCGTCGACGATCGTTCGGCCTGGAGAAGTACTCATGGTCGATGCCTTTGTCTTCCATGGTGGCGGAGTCAGCTGTGGCGGCCATGTCGCCGAAACCTGTAATTCCCTCTGTGGATAGGTCATCGAAGCCACCTGCGACAACGAAATCTGCCTTACCCAGGGCAATCTTGTCGACGCCCTCCTCCACCGACACCGCTGCCGTCGCACAGGCTGCGACAGGGTGAATCATCTGCCCGTAGCCACCGACATAAGACTGCATAACGTGGGCGGCAATAACATTTGGCAATGCCTCCTGCAGGACGTCATTGGCTCGCGGTTGCCCCAGCAGGCCGTCGATGTAGAGACTGCGCAGCGACTCCATCGCACCAATACCTGTGCCCTGGGTCGACGACACTCGCGCCGGGTTGACCGCTTCCAGCAGTTGCGCTGGGCTGAAGCCCGATGACAAGAAGGCATCGACAGTACAGACAATGTTCCACAAGCTCACGCGGTCCAGATTGTCCATCATGTCTGCCGGAATACCGTATCGTGCCGGGTCAAAGCCCTGCGGAATTTGACCGCCAACATAGCGGCTCATCGCCATTCGGCGCGGAACCTGCACTGGTGTGCCAGCGGCTCGTGTCACAAGCCACTGCCCTGTCTCGGCATCGAAGCTCGCAGTGGTGTTGTCCGGGTTGGAACTGACAAAAGTCTCCGCTGCCGCGCGGTCACGCACAGCAAAGCTCAACGCACGATCCAGGTAGACCGTGGTCAGCTCAGTCATCGTATTATCAACCAAATCGCCATCATCGGCGTAACGACGCACACCAACTCGCGCCAGCACTTCATCGCGGTAACGCGAAGCAATGTCGCTTTCTGCCAACGGTTGCCCGTCGGCGTCGCGCCAGCCACCCTCATAGGAAATCAACCCCATTGACCAGGCTAATTCCACAATTCCTGCTGCAGAAATATCATCGACTTCAGCCTCAAAGCGCGTCCGGGAAGAACCGTACGGCCCAAGCTCACCGGCGCCCACGATGACCACCATGTCCTCCAGAGCCGCTGCGATGTCACCAAAGGTCGGTGTTGTCTGCGCAATTGGTCGGCGAGGGCTTGGCAGGCCGCTCAAAACACGGCTTGACGACGGCTCCTGCGAGCTCGCCCCGCTAGAGATCTCAGAGTTTTGAGCTGCTGGGGCAGCCGCCTGTGCAGCCTCCTGCGCCATTTGCGCAATGTTGAGGTCGACGTCACCCAATCCGCCGGTGAGATCGGCCTGAATCGGGCGGGTTTGTGCCTTCTTCCGAGCCTCCGAGCTCGCGAGCTCAATGAGTTCAGCTGCCATTTCTTCGGTGGAGAAGGTGCGTACTCCCTTTGCTTCCACTGCAGCAACCAATGGGTCGTTTCCACCCATCAGGTTGGTGCCTCGAACCCAACCAATCTGTGCATGAGCCAGAGTGGTGCGGGTGCGCCAAGCGTCCTCCACATTCCAGCGCGCCACCACTGCATCGAGTGCGGCCTTGGCTTCACCATAGGCACCATCACCGCCGAAGCGACCACGGTTCGGTGAACCCGGCAGCACCACATGCAAACGATGGTCCAGATTATTGTCCCCGCCAAGTGCTGACATCCCTGCGATGAGTCGTTCCACCGACCACAGAAGCAGACGCATTTGGGTCTCGGACGCAGGACCGGCGTCGGCAAGCGAACCCGAAACCGTAGGCGCCGCGAACGGGAATAGCAACGTCGGTGACAGTGCAGGCTTGGTCACAACCACTTCCGCACCAATCGTCGTAGTCTGCTCGGTTCCGATCCAGTCGATAAGGGAATCCAGGTCCTGGAAGCTGGACAGGTTCGCCGGTACCACCCACAGCTTCGCCTCGCCCTGCGCATGCATGCGGTAGAGCTGCTTGTAGAAGCTCAGGCGCTCATGTCCCAGGCGTGAGGTAGTGACAACAACGGTTGCTCCCTGAGACAGCAACTGTGCAGTCACAGCGGAGCCAATCGAATTTGGCGATGCACCGGTAACAACTGCGATGTCGGCATTCATCGATAGTTCGTCCACATTCGTGATGGACTCATCCGCCAGCTGTCGGTAGATACTCGCCAACTGTGTTCGCCCTGCCGCGTCTGCCTTGGCAGCCCACCACTGTGCCTGCTCGACTGCGGTTTCGTGGATACTGCCCGGCGCGGTGTCAGCCACGTCTTCATCAGCGGCTGCCCAGAGGCGTGCTAGGTCATCGCGGGAGGTGGCCCAGCGGTCGTCGAGCAGCACTGCCTTGGTGGGCGTAAACGTCGGGGTGACCAGCTTCGGCCAGTCCGCACCGAGTTCAGCAGTGACGAGATTTACCAGGTTGCTGTCGGCGTCTTCGGCATCGAAGTCAATGGCACCGGTAATCTCGTGGCCGAGTTGCTCCAGAATCGTGCGTGCAGCGGTGGCAAGAATTCCTCGTTGACCAGTCAGTTTATCTGCAAACTCAGTGAGTGCAGCCGAGTCGACCATCCCAGCACTACTGTCGCTTGCCGACGGCTTAGCGACAGATACACCTCGCTGCGAGGCGACCGCGAGGATTGCTTCATCGATCAGCTGGTTGAGTTCAGCAGTACTGGTTGGGGCGGCCGGTGCCAGATGCGCAAGATCACCGCCGCGCAGGGATGCGCCCTCGCGAGTACCGAGCATCATCTCGGCGCTAACTGCGGTTGCCCACCCCTTGCCGAGCTGCCATTCATCGACCACATAGTCATCGATGTAATTCGCGCCTGCACCGGCAGGACCGGTAATCCGGCGAATACCGTCGGCAATGGCTTCGGAGAGAATCGGACCGAATGCCGAATACCCACTGGCCAAGCTATCAATCTTGTCCTTTAGATCAGCCAGTTCCGCATCTGCGGCCCCTTCGATTGAACCGAGGTCGAATTCCACTCCGAGATCGAGCAGCAGTTGATTGCGTCGAGATGAGACTCCATCGACCAGAGTCTCAATGGAGTCGGCGGCGCCGAGCTGGTCGGGGCGCACCTTCGTCCATTGGCAAATAAGAACTTCCAGCGCTTCTGCCGGGCTGACTGCGATATCAGCAACTTCGGCAGCCGGAGTGGCAGCACTCGTGATCGTGGTTGCCTGTTCGGTCGCCGCGGATTGGTCTGCGGATACCGCCGGCGCCGCTGATCCTGCTTCTCCCGATGCTCCTGCTGCTCCAGATAGGGTCTGCGCCGCGTCCTGCTCTGGTGTCACCTCCGACTCGGGCTCAGTCTTTTCCGGCTGAATTTGGTCGCGCATAAACGCTGCATCAGCATCACGCTCGAGATTGAGCACTCGAATGTCACGGCTTCGGTGGCGGGGCAACTGGCAGGTACGGGCAGCCAGGTTTGCCAGTGTGGGCGCTGTACCTACACCGACTTCAATAATGCGGCTGACACCGAGATCCTCAAGCAACAGATCCTGAGTTTCGACCCACCTCACCGGTGAGCAGAATTGCCAGGCCAGCAACTCGACCAGCAACATGCGGGCCAGGCGCGCCGGGTTTTCAGCAGCAGTATCAAAGTCGGCAAGGATGTTTTCCAGAATGTCTGAGTCGACGACTGCAGCCATCTGGCGGACGAACTTCTCGGTCAGCTCAAAAGAGGTCGCGGTGAGATTCGGGATATAGCGTCCCACCAGGCGTTCTGGAGCGATTTCCGCTGGCAGCAGCCGCTCCAGGTGTTTACGGAAGGAATCCACACCGTCGCGTAGGACACTGGAGTGGAATGGCACATCAATACCTGGGATACGCACGTATCCCTTGCCGTCCGAGCTGCGGCGCTCGCACTGTTCAGCCAGTGCCGCAAGGCCCGCGACGGTGCCGGCGACGGCGTACTGCTTGCCTGCCAGGTTGAGATTTACGACTTCGAGGAACTCACCGGTTTCCTGCGACAACCGATTAACAAACTCAGTGACCTCGTCCTCGCGTACGCCGATCTTGTCCGGACGCAGGGCGCACAAACCATAGTTGGACCTCCCCTGCTCATCACGTTCGACCAGTTCATGCATGGTCAAACCGCGGCGGTAGACAACCTCCAACACGGCATCTGCGTCAAGCGCACCAGCGAAAGCCGCCAGCGCGTTGTACTCACCGACAGAGTGTCCCGCAAAGTGAGCTGTTTCATCCAGCAGCCCTGCTTCACGGAGCTCCGCAACCTGCGCCAGCCCCAACGTCGCCATCGCAACCTGGGTGAACTGAGTCAGATTCAGGACACCTTCTGGGTGGAAATAGCGCACACCATCCACAACCACCTCTACCGGGTTGTCCCGAACAATAGCCAGTACGGAAAAGCCAAGCTTCTCTCGGGTCATCGCATCCGCCTGGTCCCACACGCGGCGGGCCGCTACGCTGCGAGTCCGGGCAGACAGCCCCATCCCCTGTGATTGAATCCCCTGGCCAGGGAAGACATATGCAGTCGTCGGTGCGGCAATTACAGCAGTGGCAGTCAGTACCAGCTCGCCCTCTACTGTGGCCGTGACTTCACGGACTTCACCGGCGCCTGGACGGTCATCAAAACCACGGCGTTCGACAGAGAATTTCACTTCCTGACCAGGTAGAACCGGACTCAGCATAGTCGCAGTGAACTCAATCACCCGATTGCCAATGCCGGCATCCGACGTGGCAACAGCCGCATGCTCGGCCATCGCCGACAGCCACATTCCATGGACAATAACCCCTGGTAGACCAGCTAGCGCTGCTGCCCGGGAATCGACGTGGATAGGATTGCGATCGCCCGTGACACAGCTAAATGGCTCCATCGCCTTAGGCGCTTCCACGGTCAAGGCACCGCGGAAACTCCGTGGCGTATCCGTGACCGTTGGAAATGGCACAGTATTGGTCCGCGCTGTCTCGCCGCCGTTTCGGCCACGAATGGCAAAGCGTTCACTCAAGGTGGCGAGCAGCGTATCGCCATCACGAACCTCCGCGCGCACCACAACTAGTCGCCCTAAGTCCGTATCAACGGCCTCGTCGACACGCGCACTAATCCGCAACGTTGTGGTTTCCTGCGGCAGAGCTCCAATCATACGAATGTGATGCTCAAGGTGAACAAGCGCGAGCATGCCCTCAACAACATCAATGCCGGTCTCAGTACGCGCCTGCGCGACTGCCGCAAAAATCGCTGGCCAAGCATGCCCGACCAACGCGTCCGGCACCGTCGCCTGTGACTCATCGCCGGCAGCTGCAATAGTGACCGCATCGTAGTCAGCCATCGCCATCGGATCCCACACGGATTCCCACTCCGCGACCCCATCGACGATGTTTGCAAGCTCACCGCCAGCCGCGATTCGCGTCAGCTCCCGCATCGCGGCTGCCGCATCCTCATGCTTGACGACGGGCACTGCGCCCACCGCTGCACTCTGGCACAGGCGAATTCGCAGTTGCGTATTCTCCCCCGCAGCATCGGGCAGCGGAACGGTCAGCTGTGCCCAGACGAGCTCCTCCCCGCCCTCATCATTGCTGCCATCAGCTCCAATGGTCTCCAAAATGGCACCAGTACCTGGGTGCTCCAGGCGTTGTGAACGAGAGACATCACTTGCGTCAGATACACATACCCACTCATGTTCCGCGCCAAGTGCCAGCGCCGGATTCGGCTGCTGTCGACCAGCCCACCAAATCACAGGTGCTGCGAGCATCCGGCTGAGGGCGTCAACAGGTGCCTCCGGCAGGTAGCCGGTATCCGTCAATGCCTGTGCAGTAGCTTTTTCAAACCGACCCAGAATTTCCGCTACTGGCTCATTCGCGCGGGTAATGCCCGAAACAGCCTGCGGCCCTGGGATGATGCAGACTTGATCCGCATCGTAGCGAGAGTCATGCGCCTGCCATAGGGAGTCCGATCGCCACCAGCGACGAACCTCATCATCGATAACCGGAACGAATGGCACAGGTTTGCCAGGTGTGCGGCAGAGCTCAGAGATAAAGAAGGTGACATCTGCTGGGTGGAGCTGGGTATCCAGATCCAGCAGGCCGGACAGTCGCGAGATTTCGTTCTGCGGCTGGGTGTGCAAGCTGTCGCCGTCGGCAAGCGCGTCAAACGTGCCCGCGTCGACTGCATTCAGTCGTGCCTCTACGCGGTCGACGAGTGCGACGAAGCGCGTCGACCACGTTGGATCGAGGAACGTCCCTTCGGGCGCACACAGTTCGAGATAGCGGTTCAGCACCTCGGCATACGTCATGGTGCTGACATCTCCGAAGTACGGCTTCGCGGTGGCGTTAATCGCCTCGATGATCTCTGCGCGTCGTTCAGTCACCTTAGTGAGGTCACCTGCGACTTCGTCAAGCAATCTGCCTGCGCGTGCTGCGGCGTTATCAATTTCGTGGATATCAGCACCCAACTGGCTGCGCCCCGACGCCATGCCATCCATGGCGCTACCAGCGGGAATCCAGTTGTCAGTGCCGACGGTGTCGACCAACATTTGTTTCACGGACTCGGAGGCGGTCGACTCCTTTGCTGCCATCGCAGCTGTGCCGATGATGACAGCATCTACCGGCATCGGCGCCAATCCGCACCGTGTCGACCACGTGCCCATCAGATAATCACGGGCCTGCTCTGGCTTGCCGATACCGCCGCCAACAGCAAGCACCACATCTCGCTTGCGGATCTTTGCGTAGGTGTTAATTAGCAGGTCATCGAGATCTTCCCAGGAGTGGTGGCCACCGGCACGCCCACCTTCAACCTGCATGATGATTGGATACGGCGTGCCCTGCTGCGCCAAGGTGTCTGCAATTTCGAGCACCGACTCGATTTGAGCGATTGTGCCCGGTTTGAAGGAGATATGCGGAATCCCGCCCTCACGCAGCTGCTTTACTAGCTCAACTGCCTCGTCCACCTCGGGGATTCCCGCGGAGATGGTGACGCCATCAATCGGTCGCCCCGCTGCCACTGCGCGCGGGAGCAAACGGCGGCTTCCAATGTGCAAACCCCACAGGTACGGATCCAAAAACATGGTGTTGAACTGTGCACTGCGCCCCTCCTCGAGCAGATCGGAGAGTCGCGCCACATTAGCCTCGAAGATTTCCGGCGTGACTTGGCCGCCACCGGCCAGCTCCGCCCAGAACCCCGCATTCGCAGCAGCCGCCACGATCTCAGGGTCAACGGTTGTCGGGGTCATACCGCCGAGCAGAATTGGCGAGCGCCCGGTCAACTTGGTGAACTTCGTCTCGACACGGGGCTTGTCTCCAGTGACCAGACGCGGCGCAAACTCCAGCCACGATGTCGGATGCTCAATGTCGCTCTCAGACAGGACGCCCCTACCCGCAGCTGTCGCCGCAGGAATCACCGCCACGCCATAGCCTTCAGCGTTACGTTCTGTCAGCTTGACGACGCCTGTGTTCGGCCCCAAATCCAAAATGGTGGTTGCTCCTTGGTCGATGAGCCCCCGTACCTCGGCGCTCCAGTCACTGGGGTCAACCAAGATTGCACGCGCAAGCCGGTCCGCCGTTTCCGCATCTAGCCCAATGCGCTCAGCTCGCTCCACTACCCATGCCACAGCAGGTACCAGCGCTGGGTGATGGAATGCGCCACTAACTGGCAGAACTGTACATTCGACTTTCCGACCCTTCGGCTGCTGCGTTGTGAGCTGCTCTGCCAGCTGGTCTAGTTCATCCTGCTTGCCGATAACTACGCTGGTAGTCTGCGTATTCTTCAGACCGATGACACAGCCCTGGGGGAGGAAAGGCTCCAACTCCTCGACCGTCAGGCCAGAGATACTCATCATCGGCGCGCGCCCAAATCCGGCTACTCGGCTTCCGCGCGCACACGCCACACCGATGAGGCGAGCTAGCGCCAGAAGCTCTGCTGCCTTCTCTGGGCGAGCGACAATCTCAGCGGCAAGAACACCTTGCGAATGACCGGTTACCGCTACCGCTTCGGTGATATTAATTCCCTGCTTTTCCAGCAACTCGACAATGCCCAACTGTGCCAAGACGATGCCCGGGACGCTGACCGCAGGGTTGGTTGTATCTCCGGTAAATGGCTCGTCTGTAACGAGTGAGATTGCCCAGCCGAAGGGGTCGAAACCTGCGGGAAGCTGGCCGATGAGATCGTCGTCAAGCGGTGCGAGCAGTTCCTCAGCGCGAGTGAAAACTTCCCGTAGTTTCTTTGAGTTGCCACTGGCCATGACGCTGGAGAGAGTGTCCAGCCATGGTTGCGATTGACCGGCGAAAGTGACTGCAAAAGTACCCAGGTCTGGAGCAGTTACGACATTGGTCTGCAAAGTGGCGAGTTTTTCGTATTTCACGTGGCTGAGGTCCTTGTCTTGTGGAGTACGAAATGAAAACATCTTTTGTTTCCAAATCCTTGCCAGGACACTATGCCATAAATCATGAGGAATCCATCATGTTTTTCTCGTGCGGTTTTGTGATGCCATCAACGCGAAGATAATTTGCAACCCCAAAACGAGAGGCCGAACACGGCTGCGAAATCAGCGGGTACAACGCTTCTAAAATGAAAGAACTTCGCAGGTAGAAAACAGTGTTCCCCTGTCGAGAAATTGCTTGCACTTCACCACTCTGTCAGCACCGGCAGTGGAAAATGAAGCCCGGAAGACTGAGCCAATTTATGCCCAATCGGTGATGAACATCACACCCGGAATGCGTGTCAATGGGCGCCGAGAACGCTCAATCTTTCCTCGATTAATCGCCTAGCATATCCAGAATTGTGGACTCCGCTTCTTCTAAGCGCCGCTCTGACTCTTCAAGGTCCTGCTGCGACTTACCATCGCGCTCGACCTTGCCGTCGAAGATTGCGCAGGGATCATCGTTGACCACAGTGTCGTCGGGAACTATGCCACGACGCGCCATGTACTCATCCAGATGCATCGAGATGCTCATGTTGCCTCCCTGCTTCCACCTTACGATTCAAGATACGATTCGATCAGCGTCATTGTATCGACAGATTCGATTGCCCTACGCAGTGGAATGAGCGGACAGAGGTTTCCCAGAATGGTACTCACGCGCGCTGTGCGGCTGCCCCGTCTTGCGTTCCCCTTATCGATGCGAAAACTGTCGCAGGTCTACGACCGGTCTGGCGGCCAGGGTTTTCCATCGGGGAAATACCGGTCAAACTTCCAGCCCAGGCGGAACGGAAGCACAAACTTAGGAGGGCAGTTGTTGGCCTCCCACATTGTCTCCGGCTTAGCTGCGTGTTCAGCCACCTTGCGGTCGGTGTACACCCCGTAACAGATAGGGTCCCAGAAGTTGCTATCGGTGATTTCGAGAGTGGGGGTGCCGGTGAATACTCCATAGAGGAGTTGGTCGCGGCTTTCGACCTCGACCTCGAAATCTTCCCAGGTACCAATCATGTCGCCAGGTTGTGCACGCCACCAGTCGTCTATCTTGCGGGCGGTCTCCTCGGACTCGACGAACCCGCCGAGAGGTTCAGTGTTATCCGGATAGCGGGGATAAACGACGCAGACAACAATTTTCATAGTCATGGTTCTACACCGTGCACGGGAGACTAGCGACCTTGGAATAGCTTCGGGCGGGAAATGGGGCAGATTTTGGGCACGCAGCGTAATGAGGGCGAAAAATCTGGCGGGCTGGAGAACGAAAACACCCCGTGACCTGCATAGTCACGGGGTATTTATGTGTGCGCCTGGGGAGACTTGAACTCCCACGCCCTAAGGCACTGGAACCTAAATCCAGCGCGTCTGCCAATTCCGCCACAGGCGCCCGTCGCGAATCCGTGACAGTTACGTACAGTCCCCGTAAGCATGGACTACCTATTAGCCACCTACAGGCACAACGAACTTTCACAGCTCATTTGGACTGTACACACTTTAACGGGTTTGCCGCAGATTTCCTAATGTCCCATCCCCTGCCTATCCAGCGAGCGCGCTAGCTTGGCAGGTCACGGACTAGCTATGGTGGTTATGTGTCCACTTCACAGCATTCCAATACCACTGACAAGCCAGCGAAGATTCCCACTCGTACCCGCGTGGTGCAACTAATCTTCTTGGCTCTTGCAGTCGGCGCCACTCTTGCACTCGCCTACTGGCAGCTCAGCAGGTGGAACACAACCAGCTCATTCCAAAACCTGGGCTACGCACTGCAGTGGCCAGCTTTCGGCCTGTTCTTTATTTGGGCCTACCGCAAATACATGGAGTACGAACGCGAACGCCTGAGCGGCAATAGCGAGGCCGCATTTGAGGCTAAAGACGATGTCATGACGGAAATTCCAGACGAATTCCTGCCGACCAACCCAGATGGCTCGCGAAAGGTGCAGCGTGTGGATGAGACACAATCGACGGATTCTGGCACCAACGCCTAGGCGATAACTGCTTATTCGAGAAAAGGACTTTTAGTGACCAACATCAATCCAGATCGTCAAGAGCGCGTAAGGAAGGCACTGACGTACTTCTCCGTCACCGCCTACTTCACGGGTGTGATGCTGCTCTTGCTGTGTGCCGAGATGATTTACAAGTACCTCATCCTCGACAACTCCGCCGACGCGCCGCGGTGGTTCTTCTACACCGCCCAGATTCACGGCTTCGGCTACATGGCATTCCTCATTGCCACCGTAAACCTGGGTACCAAGGCCCGCTGGGAACCAGCAAAGTGGATTATCACCGCGCTCGGTGGCGTGGTCCCGTTCCTCTCCTTCTTCGTCGAGAAGAAGCGTCGTGAGGAAGTCGAGACCGCTTTCCAGCTGAAGTAGCGGGCTCTCGGCAGCCCGAGGGCTACCCCTTAGCCTCAACCTCAGCCAGAATTTTCAGCGCCGGAGTCAAGGCACGCAGTGCACGCCCCCTGTGGCTAAAAGCGTCCTTGTCTTCGGCGCTCATTTGTGCCGCAGACAAGGCCCCCTCAGCTTCGTTGCCCTCCCCAACTGCGGGCGCGAACACCGGATCGTAGCCGAACCCATTGTCCCCAACAGGCTCGCGCAGAATGGCGCCAGGCCAGCGGCCCTCTACAACCAGCAGCAGATTACCGGCTTCATCGAGGACGGCTGGGAAACCGCCGTCGGCAAGCGCGGACGGCACCTCCTTGACACCGGGGACGACCAACGCGCAGGCGGTACGGAAGGACGCCGTACGACGCTCATCTGGGCAGTCCCCCATCTGGGCGAGCAGCAGCTCGTAGTTAGCGACATCGTCGCCGTGAGTGCCGGACCAGCGCGCCGAGAGCACACCCGGCATGCCGTTTAGCTCATCGACGCTGAGCCCCGAATCGTCTGCCAAGCACGCGTAGCCGGTGTGTGTCGCACCATCGAAAGCCTTGATGTAGGCGTTGTCCGCAAAAGTGCGACCGGTTTCGGGGCGCTCTGGGTACTCCGGGACGTCGCTAAGCGAAAGAAGTTCCACCGAATCAATACCCGCCGCACGCAGGATGCGGTCGAGCTCGACTAGTTTTTTAGAATTTCGGGTAGCGACGAGGAGCTTCACGGCAGCTCACCCGGGTACGGCGCACGCAGAACTTCCTGCTGCAGGGCAACGAGCTCACGCAGACCCTTTTCCGCCGAGTCGAGCATGTCATTCAGCTGACCTCGGTCAAAGGTGCCTTCCTCGCCAGTGCCCTGGATTTCGACGAACTTACCCTCTGCGGTCATCACCACGTTGAGGTCGACCTCAGCGCGAGAGTCCTCCTCGTAAGGCAGATCCAGGCAGACACGGCCATCAATAATGCCAACCGAAACAGCTGCGACTGGTGCCTTCAGCGGGGTGCCCGGAACTGCACCCGCTGCATGCAGGTAGGTCAGGGCATCAGCCAGCGCGACGTACGCACCGGTGATGGAAGCGGTTCGGGTACCACCATCCGCCTGCAGAACATCACAGTCGATGTTGATGGTGTTCTCACCGAGTTCCTTCAAGTCGATAGCAGCTCGCAAGGAGCGACCGATCAGACGGGAAATCTCGTGAGTGCGACCCTTGACCTTGCCGCGCATTGACTCGCGGGGCATGCGCTCGTGGGTAGAGGCCGGCAGCATGGAGTACTCAGCGGTCAACCAGCCCTCGCCGGAGTCACGCTTGAATCGTGGCACCGACTGTTCGACGGAAGCGGTGCACATTACACGCGTATTACCGAAAGTAACCAGCACAGAACCGGCCGGATTGTCGGTGAAGCCGCGAGTGATGGTCACCTTGCGCATTTCATCAACCGCGCGTCCATCGGCACGGCGAAAATCGGAATTAGCTGTAGTCATGCCAACTACCCTACCGCCCGGCGCGGAAGCGGTGCGACAGCTGTACGGAAACCCGATAGTCGCTGTGACTAGCCGCCTAGCTCCATGCCCAGGTAGGCCAATTCAACGTCACCGGCAAAGGTACTCTTCGCAGCACGTAGTGCTTCTTCACCGTCGGCGTATGGCGGAATGTGAGTCAGCACCAGCTTCTTAACCCCCGCCAGCGTCGCTGCCTTTCCGGCCTCAAAGCCTGTCAGGTGCATGTCCGGTGGGGTGCCCTCTTCGTTGCTGCACCATGTGGCTTCACAGATGAAGATATCCGCATCCCGCGCCAGCTCCACCAATTCATCGGTCCACGCAGTATCTCCGGTGTACGCAATGGTCAGACCATCTGCTTCAATGCGATATCCAACAGCTGGCACCGGGTGGACCATGTTATACGGCGTGACGACGGCGCCTCCGTCCGCTTCGCCCCCACCGACTAACAGTGGCTCACCTGGGTTACTCACAACCTGGTCAAAAGTGTCTTCCAGGTTGGCATCTTCTTCACTTCCCAGTGCTTTGCACATGGTGCCTATCCGGTCGTGAATGTCTCCGGGGCCAACCAGGAGATTCCGGGAACTCGCCGGGGCTGTCGGGTGGAAGCGACGCCAGACGAGCAGCCCTGGAATGTCTGCAGTGTGGTCTGGGTGCACATGAGTTAGTAACAAATCACAAGCTGCAGGATCAGAGATCTTCTGCAATTCGGCGAGGACACCGGGACCCAAATCAATGACAAAGGTTCGACCGTTATCCAGCTCAATGAGGTAGCCAGATGCTGGCGCCGATGGGCCACCCATGCTGCCTGTACATCCCAGAACCTTCAATCGCATACTTCAAGCTTGCCATGTAATTGATCAAAAACGAGCAAAAAACCAATGGAGTGTCTGGATTTAATAAGAAAGGTCACATTTGGGAATGCATAGTGACCTGGCTAATACCCGGCCCAAGGAAGCGCTTTGCCAGGGATGCAAAAACTTGCGGATCTCCAGTGGATTCGAATGTGCGCACAGGGTTCGGATTACTCTCCGGGTCAGCGAGCATGTCGGTCTTTGTGAGGATGCGCAGAACATCCTTCGACGTCTCCTCCGCCGACGACACTAGGGCGACGTCCTCCCCCATAGCCAGCTGAATCACACCAGACAGCAGCGGATAATGGGTGCAGCCCAGAACGAGGGTGTCTACACCATCGGCCTGCAATGGCGCGAGGTAGCCCTCTGCAAGTCCGAGAATCTGGCGACCAGAGGTGATTCCTCGCTCGACAAAGTCCACGAATCGCGGGCAGTCGACCGCGGAGACATCCACGCCGGGCACTGCATCAAAGAGATCTTGGTAGGCACGAGAGCGAATTGTGGCGGAGGTACCGATTACGCCGACTTTTCCGTTCCTGGTGGTCGAGACCGCACGGCGCACAGCAGGCAGAATAACCTCGACTACTGGGACTGGGTAGCGCTCGCGGGCATCACGCAAAAATGCGGCCGAAGCAGTGTTGCAGGCAATGACAATCATCTTGCAGCCGCGTGCAACCAGTTCATCGGCAATCGCTTCCGCGTGCTGACGAACCTCGGCGATGCGCAACGGGCCGTAAGGGCCGTTGGCAGTATCGCCGATGTACATAATCGACTCGTGCGGAAGCTGATCCATGATGGCACGTGCCACTGTCAGCCCACCGACGCCGGAGTCGAAGATGCCAATCGGCGCTGTTCGGTCGGGGAAGCCGCTATCCTGCGCTGTCAGCTGATTGACTACCTGAGTTTCTGCTCCTGCTCCCACCGCTATCTGGACTCCTCATATCGTTGGTCAAACACCGAAGCTCCTATTCTAGGCCGATTCCGCCAGGAGCTGATGCCACGTACCTCGGGCTCTTAACCACGTGCACTCTTAGCCACGCGCACGACCACGCTTAAACATCACCGCAGCCCAGATGCCCGCAAGCCCGCCGAAGAGGTGCATCTGCCAACTAACAGCCATCTGTGTTGGCAGCACTCCCCAGATAAGACCCGAATACATCGATGCCAGAATTACGCCCAAAATAATCTGCATCACCCGACGATTCACGAAACCGCGTACCACCAAAAACGCCAGCCAGCCGTAAATCAGGCCGGACGCACCGATGTGGACGGTATTTACACCGCCGACCAGCCATGTCAGACCGCCACCAACGACCGTAATCAAGAGTGTGACCTGCCAAAATAGCCGCTTCGACGACATTGCAATCAAACCGGCGAACAACGCCCCGGGCAGAGAGTTCGCCACAATGTGCCCGTAATCTGCGTGCAGCAGCGGTGCGGTCAAAATTCCCCACAGCGTCGAGGTTTCGCGTGGGCGCACACCGAAGTTGTTCAGCGCCCCACCAAAGATGAATTCGTTGACAAGAAAGACCGTCCAGATAAGTGCCAGGTACCCAATAGCCGTACTGATGGCCGCCCCGAGCCCGCCGTCGCGATCCTGTGGAACAATCTGATTATTCCGCCGCGTCTGCACGGGACCGCCCATCGGGTACTGCGCATAGTTCTGGTAATTCTGCTGTTGTCCCGAGCTCCATTGCGGATTCATTGGCGAACTTCCTTCACTACTTGTCCAGCATCTCTGACAGCGCGGCTACTTCCGCGCGTCCCGTTGCACTCATCACGGCATCGACAATAGCCATCTGCACCGCATCGGCCGCCATCGCAGCCAACAGGGCCACCACATCCGAGCCCACGGGTTCAGCGTTTCCGCTATCCGCCGCCTCGGCCGAGCTGAGGGCAAACAGCGTGTCACCGTCCATCGGCGCATGGGCCGGCCGAATCGCTCGTGCCAGCCCATCATGACCGCACATCGCCAACCGCTTCAACTGCGCAGTTGTCACCGGCGCATTGGTTATCAACGTGCCAATCGTTGTGTTTCGCGTGCTTGCCGACGATTCCCCGTCGCCAGCCGCATCGGCGAGAATCTTGGTTCTACCGACGAAAACCTGGTCCAGCTGGGCCAATGCCTCCTTGCTGGCACCGGCAGCCGCCGGCATTCCGTAAAGGTGTCCCTCCGGGTCAATGACCGCACCAAAGGAGTTCACCACCATTGCGGCAGCCACAAAGTACTTACCATCGGCGGAGGTCACACGGGCTTGTCCAAAACCACCCTTGATTGCCCCAGCCATAGCGCCGACACCGGCACCTACTGTGCCGGAGGGAGTGTCCTCCGGGACGTCGTCAAGCGCGTGAGACAACGCCTCGCGCCCTAGCGCAGCGGTGGGCAGCGTCGGCTCCCCCAACAGCAAGTCGAAGATGACAGCACCGGGAACGATGGGCACGAGGATATCCGGACGAGTTGGGGTGACCTCAAAGCCAATGCCGCGGTCGCGCAGTTCACGCATAACTCCGTCGGCAGCTGCGAGGCCGTACGCGGAGCCGCCAGCCAAAACGACAGCGTGGGCGCGTTCGACCGTATTCTCCGGTGCGAGCAGGTCGGTCTCGCGGGTGCCCGGACCGCCGCCGCGGACATCGACAGCGCCGACAGCGCCGCCTGGAGCGGCGATGACGGTGACTCCGGTATCCCCCTCAGCAGCATGGCCGATGGAGATGCCGTCGATGGAGTCGAGACAGCCTGCGCCGATGTCGATGCTCGTGCCCAGCGCAGCACTGCTGGCTTGGTGTCGAATGTCGGTGGGGCTGATTGCGAAGATCTCAGAATTCATTGTCGACCACGGCACCTTTCACCACAGTTCATGGCAGCTAACCTCAGTTGATTACTGCATCTTTTCGGGGTTTTGCTCGGATTCGCTACTCACCCATGAGCTGGTCCAACAGTGACTCTTGGTTGTAGGACAGCCACTGGTACATCGCGTCGGTCTGCTCAATCTGTTCGATGGAGCCATTGAGGTTCTCCATGGAAACATGCAGGTAAATACGTAAGTCATTGATACCCGCTACCCAGGCATGGGCATCACTTTCCGAAATGGATACCTGCCCCGACTCGGCGGGCTCCAGGGCATCGATAATCGCACGCAGGGAATGGAGCTTGCTCTCTACAATCTCCGATTCATGCAGCTGGCGCATGAAAGCGTTTTCCCCCTCCACGCTCTCCTCACCCGGCTTGGTGAAGTCCGGCAACAGTCGCGCAAGCTTCGGATCGGATGGGGCTTCGGAGTGTCCGACAGGCATTCCCGTCATTTCCGCGAGCTCATCCTTCGGCGCCGACCGGGCTCGCTCCATCAGCGAGTCCGCCACAGTAGCAGCCAGATTCAGCAGCAAATCCCGCTCCGTGCCTTCAAAAGCCGTGACGTACTTGACGCCACCGCCGAGAAGGGATCGCTTGCGCTTCCAAGGACGCATGTAAATTCTCTCCCGCTGTCGAATATCGGCTTAGTCAGCCTGCTCCATTGTTGCCCACAAGCCTGCCTTGTGGAGCTTCTTCACATCGGCCTCCACCTTGTCACGCTCACCGGAAGACACGATTGCCTTGCCCTCCGTGTGAACCGTCATCATTAGCGCGTGCGCCTTCTTTCGGTCCATGCCGAAGAGCATCTGAAACACGTAGGTGACATAACTCATCGAATTAACCTGGTCATCCCACACAATGCACTGCCAGGGTCGGTTCGATTCCGTCACGACATCGGCATCCATAGTGGGCATCGGTGTTGCTGCTGGCATGCTCATAGGCACCAGGATAGTACGGAGTGGCGCGCGCTCGCCGGAACCGACTGCCCCGGCCCGCTTCAGCCGACTAGACTATTGACCGTGATTGATAAGCATTCCTCCACCGCCCTTCTCACCGATAAGTACGAGCTGACGATGCTGCAGGCATCGCTTGCCGACGGATCCGGCGAGCGCCAGGTCGCCTTCGAGGTGTTTGGCCGTCGCCTGCCGAATGAGCGTCGCTATGGCGTTGTCGCTGGTACAGCGCGTGTGTTGGATGCTATCCGCAACTTCCGCTTCACCGAGGAACAGCTGGCTTCGCTGGACTTCCTCGATGACAGGACGCTGGATTACCTGCGTAACTATTCCTTCAGTGGCCAAGTCGACGGCTACCGCGAGGGAGAGCTCTACTTCCCCGCCTCGCCCATTTTGACGGTGCGAGGCACCTTCGCCGAGTGCGTCATTTTGGAGACTGTTATTCTCTCCATTCTCAATGCGGACTCCGCCATCGCCTCGGCAGCAACCCGAATGGTCACGGCTGCCGGTGGGCGCCCGATTATTGAAATGGGTTCGCGTCGCACTCATGAAGAAGCAGCTGTGACTGCTGCCCGTGCCGCCTACCTGGCAGGTTTTAGCGCCACCTCCAACTTGGAGGCAGCGGCACGGTACAACATCCCAGCTTCCGGTACCGCTGCGCACGCGTGGACTCTGTTGCACACCAACCCAGATGGCACGACGAACGAGGCTGCGGCCTTCAAGGCTCAGATTGACACACTGGGAACCGACACCACTTTGTTGGTGGATACCTACGACATCACCGAGGGCGTCAATACGGCTATTGAGGTCGCGGGTCCGGAACTCGGCGGTGTACGTATTGACTCCGGCGACCTCGGAGTTCTCGCTCGCCAGGTGCGTCAGCAGCTCGACTCGCTGGGGGCGCACAACACCAACATCGTAGTGTCCTCTGACCTCGACGAGTTCGCCATTGCGGCGCTGAGGGCAGAGCCGGTCGATGTCTACGGCGTGGGCACCTCTGTAGTCACTGGCTCCGGCGCACCGACTGCGGGCCTGGTCTACAAGATGGTCGAAGTTGATGGGGTGCCCGTCGCCAAGCGCTCGTTGGACAAGCGAAGCCACGGTGGCGTGAAGGCGGCTATTCGTACCTGCCGTCGTTCCGGTACCGCCGTGGAGGAAATCGCTTTCCCGCTCGGCTCAGAAATCCCGGATGTGGGCAACCTGCACTACCGCGATCTGACCATTCCGATGATGCGCGATGGCGAGGTCGTCGATGGTCTACCGACCTTGGAGGAGTCCCGCGATCACTTGGTTAAAGCGCTGGTCAGCCTCCCGTGGGAGGGACTTGCACTTTCCCGTGACGAGCCGGTACTGTCCGTCCGTTTTCACGGCGTTTAGGCGGCGGGGGAACTGTGTCGGACAGTATCGGGCACGCAGATTTTGCTGAGCTATCGGACGACTTTGAGGACTTTGACGATGTTGACGAGCTAGCTTCACCGAGAGCCAGCGTCCATAACGCGGATAGCATCGAAGCTCTTCTCGATGCGGCAGTGAAGGGACTCGGCGGAACGACTCGACCGAATCAGGTCAAAATGTCCCGGTCGGTGGCCTCCGCCTTTGCGCGCGAGCGGCACCTAGCGGTACAGGCAGGCACCGGTACGGGTAAGTCGCTGGCCTACCTGGTGCCTGCCATTGTGCAAGCAATGGAGTCCGACGAGTCTGTAATCGTTTCCACGGCGACCATTGCGCTGCAACGCCAGCTGGTCGAACGCGACTTGCCGCGGCTAGTCAGTTCGCTAGAGCCACACTTGTCCCGCACGCCAACCTTCGCAATCCTCAAGGGCCGCTCGAACTACCTGTGCAAGTCCAAGGTCGGAAATGTCATCAAAGATCCCGTCATGGACGGTGATGAATCCGAGCAGGCCAGCTCAGGTGACGCCGTTGGCCCCACTGCCCTCCTCAGCGAAGCGCAGCTCAGCCGAACCGCTGCCGAGGTCATGCGGCTACGCGAGTGGGCCAATGACACCGACACCGGCGACCGCGACAGCCTGGACAAGGGCGTTTCCAACGAAGCCTGGCGGCAGGTCTCCGTCACGGCTCGCGAATGCGTCGGTGCCATTTCCTGCCCTTTCGGCGAGGAGTGTTTCGCCGAACAAGCCCGCCGCGAGGCCTCCAACGTTGACATCGTTGTCACCAATCACGCACTGTTGGCCATCGATGCGCTCTCCGACGCCATGATTTTGCCGCAGCACGACTGCGTTGTCATTGACGAGGCTCACGAGCTCGACGGTCGAATCACCTCTGTTGCCACCGACGAGCTCTCCCCTGCCGGTATCACCATGATGGCCCGGCGCGCCCGCAAATTCGGAGCCGCAGAGCAGGTGGATGATGTCACCGATGCCACGGATCTACTCGGCGAGACCGTCGCATTGCTTGCCGACGCCTACAGCGGCGCACTCGAAGAAATTCCCGGTGAGCTTGGAGCGGCGCTAGCTTCGCTCCGCGATAGCCTGTGGCAACTACAGACCACGCTAGGCACCTCTAGTTCAGGCAGCTCTGGCGGGTCGGGCTCCGGTGGTTCGAGTTCTGACTCTGACAACACTGAGCGCCAGACCGTCCGCGCTGCCGTGGAGAATATGCACGACACAGTCGTGCGAATTCTAGAGTTCAGTAGCGACGATGTCGTATGGCTTGGCGAGAACAAGACAGTTTATGTCGCTCCCCTGTCCATCGCAGCACTGCTTCGCGAACGCCTCTTCGGCGAATCCACCGTCGTTTTGACCTCAGCAACACTTGCTCTTGGCGGCAAGTTCGATGCCATGGCCGCCGCTTGGGGGCTTCCCTCCGGTGGGTGGGATGGCTTGGACGTCGGCACGCCCTTTGACCCGCAGAAATCTGGCATCCTCTACGTCGCACGCGACCTGCCACGACCTGGACGCGACGGCGCCACACCGGAGCAGTTCGCGATCATGGAGCGCCTCATCCGCGCCGCTGGTGGGCGAACGCTCGGGCTGTTTTCTTCTCGCCGAGGCGCCGAGGCAGCGGCGGAGGAAATGCGCAAGCGCCTGCCTTACGACGTGCTGTGCCAAGGCGATGACTCTATCGGTGCTCTGGTTGATCGCTTCGCAGCTAATCCGCAGACATGCTTGTTTGGCACGCTGACGCTGTGGCAAGGCGTCGATGTTCCTGGCCCATCGCTATCGTGTGTCATCATCGATCGCATCCCGTTCCCCCGCCCCGACGACCCGCTTTTGTCCGCGCGCTCCGATGCGGCTAATGCCGCTGGCCGAAACGGTTTTATGGAGGTCTCAGCGACACATGCAGCGCTGCTGATGGCGCAGGGTTCTGGTCGTCTGCTACGCCAAGTCGATGACCGCGGGGTTGTTGCGGTACTGGATTCACGGTTGGCTACTGCACGCTATGGTTCCTGGATTGCCGCGTCGATGCCTGACTTCTGGCGGACGACCAACCTGGATATTGCGGCTGGAGCGTTGCAGCGGCTGACCCAAAGCTGATTCAGAGGGGGCTGTCTGGGCTCACGAGGTGACGCTGGATTAGGCATAGTTTCTGGAAAAAATCCCACGCTTTTCTATCCAATACATTATTGTGATGTGAAACACAGCACTGCTACAGTGCCCGAGCTAATGAAGCAGGACACTTGGCAGCCGTGCACGAGATTAGAAAGGCGATTTCCTGCATGCCCCTTTCCAGCAACCTCCCCGACATCGACATCCCGGAGACCTCACTCTTTGAGTTCCTCTTCGGAGAAATTGAGCCACGTCACCAGGACAAGCTTGCAATCGTTGACTCAGGCTCCGAGGTCACCTTCGGTGATCTGAAGGCCAGCATTGAGAAGTTTGCGGGTGCGCTGGCAGCACGTGGGATTAAGAAGGGCGACGTTGTGGCTCTCCACTGCCCCAACTCGACAACCTTCGCGGTCGCTCTTCACGGTGTCCTACGCGCGGGGGCTGTCTGCACGACGGTTGCATCGCTGGCAACTGCTGAGGACGTTGAAAAGCAGCTGCGTATTTCTGACGCCAAGATGATGCTAACGACTTCGTCGATTGGTTGGGCCGGTGCTAACGGCGCTGAGGCCGCTGGTCTCCCGGAAGAGATGATTATCGGCCTGACGGGTCTCCACGGCATGGGCGAGCTGCTTGCAGAGGGACACGCAGCCCCGGACGTCGAGGTATCACCCGATGACGTTGCCGTGATTCCGTTTTCCTCCGGAACCACCGGTGTGCCGAAGGGCGTCCAGCTCACCCACCGCAACCTGGTGGCCAACGTCGCTCAGGCAGGCGGAGCCACAGTCAACGCGCTGACTGAGGACACCCCGGCCGTCACTATCCTGCCGTTCTTCCACATCTACGGCCTGACTGCACTCCTGAACCTGTCCCTGTGGCGTCGCACGACTCAGTACACCATGGGCAAGTTCGACCTCCTGGACTTCCTCTCCATCATCGCTGAGCACAAGGTCAAGTTCGCATTCATCGCACCGCCTGTTGCTGTCGGCTTGGCTAAGCACCCGGCTGTCGATTCCTTCGATTTGTCCAGCCTGGAGACTGTTTTCTCCGGCGCAGCATCCCTGCAGCTCGATCTCGCGGAACAGGTGGAAAAGCGCCTCGACTGCGTCGTCGCTCAGGGCTACGGCATGACCGAGTCCTCTCCCGCCGCCCACATCCGTATCGGTCACGATAGCCCGCTGGATTCCATCGGCCGCGCGGTGCCGAATACCCAATACAAAATCGTGGACCTCGAGGCCGACGGCTTCGAGGAGATTCCAGTCCCCTCCCAGGGGCGCTCGAAGCCAGGCGAACTGTGGGTTTACGGTCCGCAGGTCATGAAGGGCTACCTCAACAACCCAGAAGCTACGGCAGAAACGCTTGTCGACGGTTGGTTGCGTACCGGCGACGTTGCGGAACTCGACGAACACGGCAATGCGTACATCGTCGACCGCTTTAAGGAACTGATTAAGTACAAGGGCTACCAGGTTCCGCCGGCTGAGCTCGAGTCCGTGCTGCTCAGCCACCCGGGTATTGCCGATGCCGCCTGCAGCGGTGTCATTCGCTCCGACGGCGAGGAGATTCCAAAGGCTTACGTCGTCCTCAAGGCAGGCAAGCAGGTGACTGAAGACGAAATTATGGACTACGTCGCCGACCGCGTCGCACCGTACAAAAAGGTGCGGGTCGTCGAATTCATGGAGGAAATCCCGAAGTCAGCAACGGGCAAGATTCTGCGGAAGGACCTCAAGGCCATGGAGGCAGCACGCGCTCAGCTTTAAGCTGCCGCCCCAGGAGTCACAGCGACAGTCACTGAGCCGGGTGCAATCTCAGTAAACCCGGCATCCTGAACCTCAACCGCGCGGAGCTCTGGCGCTGGCCACTGCTCCCGGGGTGTTTCCTTAACATCTAACGCATAGCCACTTTGCGCCCACGCCCACGCTTCCTCGACCGACAGGCTGGCCGCATAGAGCATTGAGCCGTGTCCAACTTGTGCGGCCACCTTTCCAACGGACATATTCAGGTTTTTGTCCACCCAAATCACTGGCGGAGCAAAGGTGTCAGCTCTCCCATGGTTGCCCGAGTCGTCGGGAGGTGTGGTCTCCGGGTCGTCGTAAGGCAAATCGGTGCCGGAAATTTGTAGTTTGGCAATCTCCGGGTAGGTATCGTCGACAGGAGTTGGCACTAGTGCGCGAGCTTGCGCGCCGTCGACGTCCACGGTGACACCCGGTGCAAGCTGAGCGCGTTGCCAGCCGATATTGCGAGCGCGACGTGTGAGCTTGCGGATGCGCGCACCGTACCAAGACACCAGACCTTGTTGATAGGCCGAAGTGTCATCGCCTGCACGCTCGTCGAGGCAACAAGCAACAACAGCCATCGCGGCGGCGCGGAGCAGCGCAGTGCGCGAGGGGCGTTCCTTCTTCGGAACCTCAAGCACAATAGCCATTGCCCACGGCACATCCTCGCCATGGTCTTCCCTATCGGGTTGTGGCAGGAGGCTATGGGCAGTGCGGAACCACTCCGGCACCGATGATGCGTCCGTGACAGCGAGATTCTTGTGATCCTCGCGTCGCACTACTGCTCCAACGGCACGCGGCGGAAGGTGCCATCTTCGCGGTCGGCATCGTCGATTTCATCGCGGGAAATGCCCAACATGAACAGAATCGAGTCCATGAATGGAACGTTGACCGACGTGTCAGCGATTTCCTTCAGCGCCGGCTTCGCGTTGAAAGCAATACCGAGGCCCGCGACTGACAACATATCGATGTCATTGGCGCCATCTCCGACAGCGACGGTCTGGTGCATCTGAAGCCCTGACTCCGCGGCGAACGCCTTAAGACTGCGGGCCTTTTCCTGCCTATCAACGACACCGCCGACCACGCGCCCGGTCAGCTTTCCGTCCTCAATCTCGAGGGTATTGGCCTTGTAAAAGTCCAGACCGAGATCCTTTGCCAGTGGCTCCAGAATCTGGATAAAGCCACCGGAGACAGCACCACACTTGTAACCGAGACGTTTCAGCGTGCGGATCGTAGTGCGGGCGCCAGGGGTCAGCTCGATGGAGTTGGTAACTTCCTCAAGGACGCTGACCGGCAGGCCTGCCAGAGCCTTAACTCGCTCGTGCAATGACTCAGCAAAGTCCAGTTCACCGCGCATAGCACGCTCTGTAACCGCTGCAACCTCCGCCTCGCGACCAGCGTGGGCGGCCAGCATCTCAATGACCTCACCGGTAATCAAAGTGGAGTCCACATCGAAGCAAATCAAGCGCTTGGATCGGCGCTGCAAACCTGCGCGTTCAATTGCGATGTCAATGTCCTGGTCCTGTGCAAGCTCGGCCAGCGCCTTACGCAGCGGAATGCCCGCACCCGGCTTCGGGTCCGGAATAGAGACAAGCAGCTCCAGGCCAGTAACTGGGTAGTCGGCAATACCGCGAATGGAATCGATGTTTGCACCGTAATCTGCGAGAGTACGGCCGATACGGGAAATATCCTCAGCATTGACCGGATTACCCAATACGACAAGTGCGTGGGTAGATCCATCGCTGCGCTCAATCGGGGCATCAAGCTGGAAACTGACTGTCATGCCGTGAGGCTTCAGTGTTTCAATGAGCCCCTCACGCAGAACGCCGACCTTCTCTTCTGTGACGCCAACAAGCGCACCGAGACTCAAATTAGAGCGGAACACCGACTGCTCCACATCAAGAATCTGAACTCCGTGGGCCGCGAGCACACGGAAGAAGGATGCCGAGACACCCGGGCGGTCTCGGCCAACAGCGGTAATAAGCACCGGAGCTAGTCCCGGTGCTAACGAAACCGACAAGGCATCGGTATCTGCGGACTGACTGGGAGAGGTAATTACCTGTTCATTCACCAATCCAGTATCGCATGAAGCCCCGGCAGAGTGCTCATCGCATTGCGGGATTCCGCACTTCGGAGGGTGGCCAGTCGCAGCCATTAGCTGTCGCCCCCCTGCTCTCCGCTGCTCTCCCCTTCAGCTCCCTTGGTGCGCTCCCTGCGCCCCCCCCCCTTACTGCGCCTTCCCTAGGAAAGACTTTCAAAGACAAGACTACGGCCCCATCACGGTTCTCCGTGATGGGGCCGTAGCTTCGCGTAGTTATTAACTCAGAGTTGCATCAGCCATGTAGCCACTAGCTCTTAGAGCTGGCGACCAACGTGGGCCTCTGCGCGCTGACGCTCAACCATGTGCGGGTAGTGCAGCTCGAACGCCGGGCGCTCCGAGCGGATGCGCGGCATCGAGGTGAAGTTGTGGCGCGGCGGCGGGCAAGAGGTAGCCCACTCGAGAGAGTTACCGTAACCCCACGGGTCATCAACAGTGACGACCTCACCGTAGCGCCAGGACTTGAAGACGTTCCAGACAAACGGGATAACAGACAGACCCAGGATGAACGCACCAACGGTGGAGATCATGTTCAGGGTGGTGAAACCATCAGTCTCGAGGTAGTCGGCGTAACGACGCGGCATACCCTCGTTACCCAGCCAGTGCTGGACCAGGAAGGTCAGGTTAAAGCCGATGAAAGTCAGCCAGAAGTGAACCTTTGCCAGCTTCTCGTCGAGCATACGACCAGTCATCTTCGGGAACCAGAAGTAAACGCCCGAGTAGGAAGCGAAGACCAAGGTACCGAACAGGGTGTAGTGGAAGTGTGCCACGACGAAGTAGGTGTCGGAGACGTGGAAGTCCAGCGGCGGGGAAGCCAGCATAATACCGGTCAGACCACCGAACAGGAAGGTCACGATGAAGCCGAGAGCGAAGGTCATCGGGGACTCGAAGGTCATGTGGCCGCGCCACATGGTACCCATCCAGTTGATGAACTTAACACCGGTCGGGACCGAAATCAGGAAGGTCATGAACGAGAAGAACGGAAGCAGAACGCCACCGGTCACGAACATGTGGTGCGCCCACACAGCCATGGACAGACCTGCAATAGACAGGGTTGCGAAGACCATACCTGCGTAGCCGAACAGCGGCTTACGGGAGAAGACCGGAACAACCTCAGTAATGATGCCCACGAACGGCAACAGCAGAACGTAGACCTCTGGGTGGCCGAAGAACCAGAACAGGTGCTGCCACAGCATGGCGCCACCGTTTGCCGGGTCGTAAATGTGACCGCCCAGCTTACGGTCGTACAGAACACCCAGAGCAGCTGCAGTCAGAATCGGGAAAATCAGCAGAGCCAGAATCGAGGTAACCAGGATGTTCCAGGTGAAGATTGGCATACGGAACATGGTCATGCCCGGTGCGCGGAGGCACAGGACAGTGGTGGTCATGTTAATAGCGGAAGCGATGGTACCGACACCACCGATACCGACACCGACAATCCACAGGTCAGAACCGACACCCGGGGAGTGAATCGGGTCAGACAGCGGAGAGTACATGGTCCAACCGAAGTCAGCAGCACCACCCGGAGTCAGGAAGCCCGACAGCATCAGAATGCCACCAACAGTGGTCAGCCAGAAGCCGAAAGCGTTCAGACGCGGGAAAGCCACGTCCGGAGCACCAATCTGAAGCGGCAGAATGTAGTTAGCAAAACCCCAAACAATCGGGGTACCGAACAGAAGCAGCATCACCGTGCCGTGCATGGTGAACATCTGGTTGAACTGCTCGTTAGAAAGGAACTGAAGTCCTGGGGCGAAGAGCTCAGCACGGATAAGCAGAGCCATCAGACCGCCGACAAAGAAGAACGAGAAGGACATAATGATGTACATAATGCCCAGCTTCTTGTGGTCGGTCGTGGTCAGCATTTCCCACGCCCAGCTGCCCTTACGCTCATGTCCGAACGGCTGCGGCCGTTCCGGCGCTACAACGCCATGATCTGGACGAGGCGCTACTGCAGTCATTCTTCCTCCTTACTACGCGAAGATTTCCTGTAACTCACTACAGGGATTTGAAGTTTTGTCCTTGTGAGAATAGTGCAGGTGAGTACGCGACGGCGAACCCACCTACCACTATGTGCCAGATTCTAGTCTGAACCTTGGAAAAAGTTAAGGCCAAGGGATTTTCCGGCCAACTTCCCCACTCAGCTAAGCACACTATTAGTTTCCTGAGAATTGTCTTAACCTGGGCTAACGCCTTTTTAGCAGGAACCGTCGAGGCTAGGACTACTACCCCCGTGTGTGCTGTCACCAGAATAGGGCTCGGTGCGGAATGCTCCCTACACCTGTGCTTTTAGAAGTCCCAGTCCTCATCCTCGGTTACTTCAGCCTTACCCATGACATAGGAAGAGCCGGAACCTGAGAAGAAGTCGTGGTTTTCGTCAGCATTCGGCGACAGAGCCGACAGGATTGACGGCGAAACTCGAGTCTCGTCGGCCGGGAACATACCCTCATAGCCCAAGTTGTTCAGAGCCTTGTTGCCGTTGTAACGCAGGAAACGCTTGACATCCTCGGTCCAACCGAGTTCGTCGTACATCTCTTCGGTGTACTGAATCTCGTTGTCGTAGAGATCAAACATGAGATCGAAGGTGTAATCCTTCAGCTCGTCACGTTCAGCCTGGGTCAGACGCTCCAGGTTGCGCTGGTACTTGTAACCGATGTAGTAACCGTGAACTGCCTCATCACGAATAATCAGGCGAATAATGTCCGCGGTGTTGGTCAGCTTGGCGTGGCTGGACCAGTACATCGGCAGGTAGAAGCCCGAGTAGAACAGGAAGGACTCCAGCAAAGTGGAAGCGACCTTCTTCTTCTGCGGGTTATCGCCCTCGTAGTAGTCGAGGATGATCTTGGCCTTCTTCTGCAGGTACTCATTTTCCTCGCCCCAACGGAACGCATCCTGGATTTCAGGAGTCGACGCCAGCGTCTGGAAAATCGACGAGTAGCTCTTTGCGTGCACCGATTCCATAAAGGCGATATTGGTGTACACAGCTTCCTCGTGCGGAGTCAGCGCATCGGGGATCAGCGATACTGCGCCAACTGTGCCCTGGATGGTGTCCAACATGGTCAGACCAGTGAACACGCGCATCGTGGTGCGCTGCTCCAGCGCGTTGAGCGTATTCCAGCTCTTGATGTCATTCGACAGCGGCACCTTTTCCGGCAACCAGAAGTTACCGGTCAGACGATCCCAAACCTCGAGATCCTTGTCATCAGGAATCGTGTTCCAGTCAATAGCCGCAACTGGGCATGCACGCGACTCTGGATTCTTCTCACGGTGGGCCGGAGTCGAGGGTGGGCAATCATCGAAACTCACGTGGAAACCTCTCCCTTTTTCATTGAAATTGCCGTTTTTCGAACGCACCTTATATATAAGGAACGTCCTTCACTCTTAGTGAGTTCAAAACAGCGGCTGCAGCGGTGGCTATTCCAGCCTTGTCCCACTACAAAACGTCAGGCTCCCGATGAAAGGAGCCACTACCCTTAGCAGCTTACCCACACCCGCATTATTAAGCACGCGGCCTAGAAGAAATCGCCCCACTTGCCGAGTCTTGTTCCCGGTGCCCCTCCCCTAACCCCACGTCACACAAAGAACAAGGTGCTTGACGACGCAATGTCCGTCGTCAAGCACCAAGCGCAAGATGTTGCGCGAACCTAGGCGTGAACCTTCTCTCGGTTTTCCGCCGTGTCGTTGATGATGCGGTCGGAGATGACGTACACCAGCAAACCTACGACAGCCATGAGCGCGAGCAACCAAGCGATGGTAGCGGAGACCCCTTCTGCTTCAGACTGCGCGATGGAGAGGGTGCTGAAGAAGGCCGGTCGAGAATCAACAAGCATGGCCGTTAACGCGATGCCAACCGGTACGGCAATGTTGATCGTCAGATTGTAGAAACCGATTGCAACACCGGACTTGGCGGCAGGAATGTTCTGCAGTGCGGTCGCGACCAACGGCGCATACATGAGCGCGAACCCTGATGGGAACAGAATCATGGAGACGATAACCGTGGCAACACCGGCCCCCGGCAGCACTGCGGGGATGAGCAACGCCACGATGATGATGCTGATAGCCGCGACAATGGCCTGCTTCGAGGGCAGGAACTTGGCAACCTTGCCAGACATTACACCGACGATGACAGCGCAGAGGTAGCCCGGCGCGAGGATATAGGCAGCACCGTCGAGGTTGATGCCATAGAGCTCGTCGACCATATACGGCAACAGAATGGCCGAATACCCCAACTGGACCATGTAAACCACGAGCACAACAATCAGCGCGCAAACGTAGCGAGCATTGGTAAAGAACGACGGGCTGACCACGGCGTTGTCATGTGTCCGGATGTGCCAGACAAAGAGCGCGACGCCCAGCGCAGCGGCAACCAGCCACCACCATTGGAACTGCTGCATGAACAGCATCACCGCAGTGGCGATGACCGCGATGAGGAACAGGCCAAAGATATCCAGGTGACTCTTCTGCTGCTGCTCCTCCGGAACTGTCTTGATCAGGAACGGAATGGCAACTATCAGAATGAGCGAAATCAGGAACATAGCCGGCCAGGAAATGTAGGTAGCCACGATTCCCGAGGTCAACGTTCCAATCAGCAGCGCGGCTTGGAAGGCCGCGGTGGAAAAGCCGAGGTAGGTTTTCTGATCTTCTGGGCTTAGGTACTTGGTGACATAGATGACGTAGAGTGTCTCAGCCGCCGCCAGGCCGGCAGTTTGAATAATGCGGGCAGTAAGCACGATTGGCCATACTCCCTGGAAGAAATAACCCAGTAGAGAGCCCACGGCGACGAAGCCGATACCGACAATCATCAATTTGCGGATACTGATGCTGTCCGCCAATGCGGCGTACACCACCGCTCCAATGCCAATCAAGATACCGGCGAGTGTCGCCTGCAGACTGGCCGTGGAGACACTGAGGTCCAGAGATTCCGCAATCGGCTTGGTCATGAACTTAAAGCCATTGTCCAAGACCAAACAGAATACAAAGGAAAACAGCAAGACCGGGACTGCGGCCTTAGGGTTTGGCGCGGCAGCCTTGGACGCTGCGCTTTCACGGGGATTCACGTTCAAGCTGGTATTGCTGGCGGGATTGCTCATCGCACTGTACCTATTTCACACTTCAAGCCAATTGATTGCGGACCAGGACACTAGAGTCGAGCCAGCGGCAATGCCAGCTCCATCATCGTCGTGAAGGCCTTCTCACGTTCTTCCGGAGTGGTCTTTCCACCGGTGACGATGTTGTCCGACACAGTGAAGATTCCCATGGCCTCCACACCGGCCTCGGCGGCGGTGGCATAAAGGCCAGCAGATTCCATCTCCACCGCCAGCACACCCATGCGTGCCCAACGGTCGTTCACATCATCCTGGAAGTTGTAGAAAATATCGCTGGACAAGATGTTGCCGACGTGTGTAGTGATGCCCTGCTCGCGGGCACGATCGCGAACATCTTCAATCAGACGGAAAGATGCGGACGGGGCGAACGTTCCCGGCAAGTTGTACTGCGATAGAAAATTGGAGTCCGTCGATGCCGTCTGGCCGATAACCACGTCATACAGGTCCAGCTCCGGCTGCAACGCGCCGCAGGAACCGACGCGAATCAGCTTCTTGCAGCCGAAAACATGGATAAGTTCCCAGGAGTACAGCGAGATAGACGGAATGCCCATACCGGATCCCATGACGGACACTTCCTGCCCCTGGTAGGTGCCGGTAAAGCCCAACATGTTGCGAACTTTGTTGAACTGAACGACATCGTCCAAATAGGTCTCCGCAATGAACTTGGCACGCAGCGGGTCACCTGGCAACAAAATGGTTTCTGCAATCGGCGCACCCTTTGGGTTGATGTGTGGAGTGCTCTTACCAGTGGTATCGGACATGGCTTCCAGCCCCTTCCCCCACTAGCCGTGGGTGAAAATTATGCGAACATTGGTGTACCACTGCCCAGGTTAATTACCTGGATTACAACCGTCAATAGTGATATTTACATTTGTTCCCAATTGGGTGGAGTGACGAAAAAGGCGCGAGAATCTCCCGGCAAAACTCGGGGAAATTCTCGCGCCTTCAATGCGCTACAACTGAAGCACTAGATGCCTAGCCCTCAAGCACGCTTGCTTAAAGCATGCAGGATACGCAACCCTCGACCTCAGTACCCTCCAGCGCAACCTGACGCAGGCGGATGTAGTACAGAGTCTTAATACCCTTGCGCCATGCGTAAATCTGCGCACGGTTGAGGTCACGAGTGCTCACCGTGTCCTTGAAGAACAAGGTCAGCGACAGTCCCTGGTCAACATACTTGGTAGCGACCGCGTAAGTGTCAATGATCTTCTCGTAGCCGATTTCGTAGGCGTCCTGGAAGTACTCACGGTTGTCATTGTCCAAGTGCGGAGCCGGATAGTATACGCGACCGATCTTGCCCTCCTTGCGAATCTCAATCTGAGATGCAATCGGGTGAATCGACGAGGTCGAGTTGTTGATGTAGGAAATCGAACCGGTCGGCGGCACTGCCTGCAGGTTACGGTTGAACAGGCCGTACTCCATGACGTCGGCCTTCAGTTGCGCCCAGTCCTCAGCGTCCGGAATGTGCGCGGTGGAGTTCTCGAAGATCTCCTTGACGTGCTGAGTCTTCGGCTGGAACTCTGCCGGATCGAAGTTATCGAAGTACTTGCCGCTGGCGTAGTCAGAGTTCTCAAAGTTGACGAACTTCTGACCGCGCTCGCGAGCAATCTTGTTGGATGCGCGCAGGACTGCGTAGAGCACTGCTGCGAAGTAGGCGTTGGTGAAGTCCAGGCCCTCTTCCGAGCCGTACATAATCTTCTCGCGGCCAAGGTAGCCGTGCAGGTTCATCTGCCCCAGGCCGATGGCGTGAGATCCGTCGTTGCCCTTGCGAATCGATGGCACCGAGTCAATAGAAGTCTGCTCACTGACCGCAGTCAGGCCACGGATGGCAGTCTCGACAGTGCGACCAAAGTCCGGCGAGTCCATGGTCATCGCAATATTCAGCGAACCGAGGTTACAGGAAATGTCCTCACCCACGTGCTCGTAGGACAGGTCCGCATTGTAGGTCGACGGGGTGTTGACCTGCAGAATCTCCGAGCAGAGGTTCGACATGTTAATGCGGCCCTCAATCGGGTTCGCGCGGTTAACCGTGTCCTCGAACATGATGTACGGGTAGCCGGACTCAAACTGAATCTCAGCGATGGTCTGGAAGAACTGACGCGCGTTGATCTTCTGCTTACGAATACGCGGGTCCTCGACCATATCCGCGTAGTTCTCAGTGATATTAATGTCCGCGAACGGCTTACCGTAGACACGCTCGACATCGTACGGGCTGAAGAGGTACATGTCGTCGTTACGCTTGGCCAGCTCAAACGTGATGTCCGGAATGACAACGCCAAGCGACAGCGACTTGATGCGAATCTTCTCGTCCGCGTTCTCACGCTTGGTATCCAAGAAGCGCATGATGTCCGGGTGGTGCGCGTGCAGGTAGACAGCGCCAGCACCCTGACGAGCACCCAGCTGGTTAGCGTAGGAGAAGGAGTCCTCCAGCAGCTTCATAACCGGGATGACACCGGAAGACTGATTCTCGATGTGCTTAATCGGAGCACCCTGTTCACGCAGGTTGCTCAGCAGCAGCGCCACACCACCGCCGCGCTTGGACAGCTGCAGCGAGGAGTTAATGGCGCGACCAATGGACTCCATGTTGTCCTCGATACGCAGCAGGAAGCAGCTCACCGGCTCGCCGCGCTGGGCCTTACCGGAGTTGAGGAATGTAGGAGTAGCAGGCTGGAAACGTCCGGTGATGATCTCATCAACCAGGTGCTGCGCGAGCCCCAAGTCGCCGTCGGCAAGCGTGAGAGCAACCATGCAGACACGGTCTTCGTAGCGCTCCAAGTAACGCTTGCCGTCGAAGGTCTTCAGTGTGTACGAGGTGTAGTACTTGTAAGCACCCAGGAAAGTCTGAAAACGGAACTTGTGGGCGTAGGCCTGCTTAAACAGTGCCTTGACGTCCTCAAATTCGTACTTCTCCAGAACCTCAGCCTCGTAGTAATGGTTCTCTACCAGATAATCGAGCTTCTCCCGCAAGTTGTGGAAGAACACAGTGTTCTGATTGACATGCTGCAAGAAGAACTGCCGCGCAGCCATGCGGTCTTTATCGAACTGAATCTTGCCGTCTTCACCGTACAGATTCAGCAGCGCATTGAGCGCGTGGTAATCCAGCTTGTCCTCACCCACCGGCTCCGCGACCTGCTTGCCCATTTCCGACACGTTGACTCCTTTAATATTCATTTGCCTGCACAGGGTCTGTTCCAACACTGCCCAGAGCAATCCAATCTAGCTATTTTCCTCGCACACCGCTTTACGACGGCTTCCGCGAGCGTATCCATTCGGTTGTCCTCAGTGCCCCTTCCCTCGACACTGAGGCTTGCCAACTTAGGCGCTGGCTCTACCGTGGAAGAATTCCTCTAGCCCTTCTCGGACTCGCCGCACATCGTGGTCGGTTCCCATCAGCTCGAAGCGATATAGATATGGAACCTTGCACTTGTAGGAGATGACATCCCCTGCTTTACAGAAGTCCTCACCGAAGTTGAGATTGCCGGCAGCAATCACACCTCGGATGAAAGAGCGGTTGTGCTCATTATTAAGAAATTTGATGACCTGCGGAGGAACTGGCCTTGAGTTACCACCGCTGATGGAAACGCCACCACCATAAGTCGGACAAATGAGGACATAGGGCTCATCGACGATAAGCTCCGGCTCATTACGACGGATGGGAATGCGGGCATTTTTGATACCTAGCTTTTCAACAAACTTGTGTGTATTCCCCGTCGCCGAGGAGAAATACACCACCAGCATGAGAGCTTCACCCTTTACATCGCAAAACCCCCGCAATCTTCGCTTCCCGGGTGGTCAACGAAATCTGCGGAGAGGTGTGTGATTCTTACGCTGCCTGGAGAGCCTTGATGCGATCCGGACGGAAACCCGACCAGGTCTCAGTGCCAGTGTCAACGACCGGCGCCTGGAGGTGACCGAGAGCCATGACGTAGTCCCGAGCCTCATCGTCCATGGTGATGTCGACGATATCGTAGGCAATTCCAGCCTTATCGAGGGCACGAGTGGTAGCGCGGCACTGGACACATGCAGGCTTGCTGTAAACGGTAACCATGACTCTCACAAACTTTCTGGCTTTGGGTAAGACCAATGAATCGGATCGACTTCGTACAAACAACGGAAGCGGCCGAGGAATCAGCGGATTGGTTGAATGACCGAAAGCTCCCAGGGTTCATGAGAAACCGAGTACGGGTGGCAGACAGGTCCTTTTAGCTCTCCTTGGCTCGACATCGAAAACACTACACTTGGTGCCTAGAAAACTCTAGTCATACTAGATGTAGTACTCACAACCATGGTATTCCCTGTTCGGAGATCTCTGGCGCACAAGATGTTGTACACAGACGCACCACAACCTTGTAATTTCACGCTAAAAATTCTAGAAAATCGTAGAAAAACAACTATCGGTGGATTTTGGTTAAACCAATTACTGCATGACGCCCCGCAGCCGACCGCACCGATTCCAGGCGCCGCAGTGTCCCCGCCCTGCCTTTGTCCCTCCCCTACCCAACTTCGGATTCCGCAGCGATCTCAAAAATCGCGGGCTGCACATATGAACACGGGCTGCACATATGAAACTGTGCGAGTTTATGACACTTTCAAGCCAATTTTCGGGCCAATTTTGACATAAACGCAGTCAGTAACTTCCATCGCCCCACCGCCCCCAGCCATAAACGCTGTCACCGCCTGAACCTACCTCCTCCAAAAACCAAAAACCGCAACCTTTGGCCACAGTAAAACTGCGACTTCAGATTGCGGTTTTGGCAATAAATGAGGAAGCTATTTGCTTCGCGCTAGCCTAAATAAGGCTTAGCCCTGACGGGCCTTGAAGCGCGGCTCCTTCTTGTTGATCACGTAGACCTTGCCACGACGGCGCACGACCTGAGCGCCCGGCTTGTTCTTCAGCGACCGAAGGGACTTGCGGACCTTCATTCGGGCGCTCCTTTCTACTCGGCTCCGAAACGGGAATGTGCACACTGCACTCTCCCCGGACAATCACCCCAGTGACTGCCTGGCAACGCACCCTTCCTGATAATCCGAAGAAATATCAAAGAGGATGCGTTACGACACGAGTTGCCATACTACCTAATAAGCGGAATAACTCCAAAAATCCGGGGGAAACATGTTCTTTGACGGGCAACCCCAAGATCGCGACTCCCCACGTTGCAACTGCTTCCACTTCTCTACTTGGCAGCGGCAATCATGTACTCGCGGACCTCGGCAAGCGTCTTACCTGAGGTCTCCGGCACCGCCTTGATGGTGAATACCAGCGCAATTGCGCCCGTAATGGCAAAGAAGAAGAACGACCACGCACCACCGACAGCATCCACCATCGGAAGAAAAGCCTGCGCCACAAACCAATTCGCAACCCATAGCGCGAGCCCTGCCAGCCCCATACCCAGGCCACGAGCCTCTGTCGGGATGATCTCGGAAATCAGGAGCCAGGTCGCCACCGACACAGCCGCCTGCTGAAACACGATAAATACGGTCATCAGCAGAAGCGACATCATGGCACCCGTCGAAGAGTTACTCGACAAACCATAGACGGGCGCCAGCACGAGCAGCGAGCTTGCACAGCCCACCAAACCGATAATCAGCATTCGCCGACGACCAACGCGGTCAATGATGCTCATACCAATTGCACACGAAATCACCGAGGCGATACCGATGATGATGGAGGTATAGACAGAGCTTTCCGTCGACAAGCCAACCTTGTTCATCATCGTCGGCGCGAAATACATAATCGCGTTCGCGCCCGTGACCTGTTGCGTCACACCAATGAGCATCGCAATAATGACGGTGCGTCGCACCCACGGGGTTTTCACGGCAAGGCGCTCGGCTGCACGCTGATCGGCGCTTGACGACGCCTCATCAACGGCAACCTCAGCCAGGGTCGCCTCATCTCCCTGCATCTGACGCAGCACGGCCAGCGCCTTGCCCTCCTGTCCTCGACGGACGAGGTAGGCCGGAGTGTCCGGCAGAACCAGCATGCCGATGAGCAGCACGATGCCGGGGACAGCGCCGAGTCCAAGCATGAGTCGCCAGTTACCGGAGGAGGCTAGGGCGGAGTTGGTGAGGAACGCCACCAGCTGACCAATCACGATCATCAGCGAGTTCAGGCTGACCAGGCGTCCACGCACATGCGGTGGTGCCATTTCGGAGATGTACATCGGTACGACGATGGAAACACCACCGATACAGACGCCGAGCAAAGTACGCGCAGCACCCAGCGAAAACGCACTAGTAGCGAAAGCACACCAGATACTGCCGATGATGAAGCCGACCGCTCCGAGCAGGATGGTGCCACGGCGCCCCAGGGAGTCCGCTACGCGACCGCCCAGGAACGCACCGATAGCCGCACCGACCAAGAGCATGGCGGTGACAGTGGACTCCTGTCCTGGAGTCAGCTCAAAAGAGCGCTGGATATACAGCAGCGCGCCCGAGATGACACCGGTGTCGTAACCAAAGAGGAGGCCGCCCAGAGCGGCGATGATAGCCACGGCTATCGACCGAGTTGTGGTGGTTTCCCGGTTCGGTCCAGTCTTATTCTGTTCGGTTGTACTCACGCTGGAAATCTTGCCACCGTCCGGCCAAAGACCCCCTATCCGAACAGCACTTACTCGATAAAGATGAGAGTTTTGGCACTCTTCTGGCAGGAAAATCATCCCTTTTCCCGTCCTGAACTAGCGGTAGAGTGAGGCTCATGACACCAGTAGGCACACAGGATTTCCCACACCCCCTCCAGTCGGAGATTATTAACGACCTCCACGTCCAGCCCACCATCAATGCCGCCGAGGAAATCAGCCGCCGAGTCGATTTTCTCTGCGATTATTTCCGCGCCGCGCACGCCAAGGGATTCGTGCTCGGAATTTCCGGCGGTCAAGATTCCACGCTAGCCGGACGTCTAGCGCAGTTGGCCGTCGAAAAGCTTCGCGACGGCGGCGAGGACGCCACCTTCATTGCCATTCGCCTCCCCCACGGCGTGCAGGCCGATGAGGACGACGCACAGGTGGCACTGCAATTCATTCAACCTGACCAAAGGCTAACTATCGATATCGAACCGGCCACCGCCGCGATGACCGCCCAGGTCACCGATGCCCTGGCCGGCAGCGCTATCAGCGACTTCAACAAGGGAAATATTAAGGCCCGCATGCGCATGATTGCCCAGTACGCAGTGGCGGGTGTTGACGGCGCTTTGGTCATCGGCACAGATCACGCCGCGGAGGCTGTCACCGGCTTCTACACCAAGCACGGCGACGGCGCCTGCGACCTCGTCCCGCTGCAGGGGCTGAGCAAGCGCCAGGGCGCGGCCTTACTCCGTCACCTCGGCGCACCAGCCAGTACGTGGGAGAAGGTGCCGACGGCCGACCTGGAAGAAGATCGCCCTGCGCTTCCCGACGAAGTTGCACTCGGGGTGACCTATACCGCCATCGACGACTACCTCGAAGGCAAGGCCGTCTCAGATGAGGATGCCGCGCGAATCGAGCATCTCTACTCCATTTCCCGGCACAAGCGAGCCGTCCCTCCCGGACCGGCCGATTCCTGGTGGCGCTAGGCTACTGTCCCGGGCCACCGATTCAACACTGTCATCCTGCTCAAAAACTTCCCCGCCTACTATCGCCCACCTGAGCGGGCTGGATTAACGTTCCAGACAGGGCAGCAAACCTCTTAAGAGAAACCCCTTAAGAGAAGGCCTCCGCGCCAGCGTCCCAAATAGCTCCAACTGCGGCCAAGCTGTCTGCCGCACCGGCTTCGGCACTTGGTTCCAGCGCAGGTGAACCATCCTGGACGAGCTCGGCGGTCACCAAACCGTGGGCGAACGCCCACATGGCCAATCCCTTAGGCTCATCGCCGGCAACCTTAATGAATGCATCGCGAATCCAGGCATCCAATGACGAAGGCGAGACGACATTCACGAAATTAGTGCGACTCATCAGCCGGTAACCATGCGGATCGTCGAGAACTGCCTGGCGGTACGCCTGCAGCAGAGACGCCGAAGTACATTCCTCATCAATGGCAGCATGAATACGCTTGCCCAGATTCTCGAGACTCTCGGTCAGCAGCAGCTGGAGGAGCTCTTCTTTGCCGCTGATGTGCTTATACAGCGATGGCGCCTTCACATCGAGCCGCGCCGCTAGACGGCGCATACTGATTGCGCTCCAACCCGATTCGCGCAGCATCGCGCGCGCTTCATCTACGATCTTCTGCATACGTGGGGACTGCCTGCGCACATCGGGCTGCGCTGACACCCCATCGGTCGATTCTATGGTGCACGTCACATTTGTGACTGTAACGCGTTGAATCTCACTTAGGGCGCTTTTGGGTAATTTAACCTAACAATTTTAAAAAAACAGCTAACGGCGGTGCTCAGTCACTAAATGCTGCCTTTGCGCGCTGCTAGCTTTGCTTTACGACGGAGCCTCCACCGTCGTAAAGCAAAAGCACCGTATGCCGCCGCTACACTTCGTAACGATTCGGCTCCTCACCGAGGTGGAAATGGCGACCGGAAACATCGTTCGGAGTAATGCGCACGTAGTTGTACTTCAACGTCGGCAGCCAGGGCTTCAGCGGCAGCTCATCTGCAGCGTTAATATCCGCGCGGGAGGTGAGAACCTCTGCGTCACCCTTTACAATGACCGACCATGCCTTCTGGGCATCCTTGTCAACAAAGTCGGCCTCAAAAAGAACATCGCGGTTCAGAGAAACAGTAAAAAGCTTCGACCCCTCGGCAGTGCGGAAGTAAATGCTCCCCTCATGAACGACGTAGTTCAGCGGGAAAAGATCCATATCATCTTTACGACGAACAACCAGGCGCCCAAAAGTCTGCGTAGCCAGCAGCTCGAGGGATTCTTCGGTGGACAGTTTCTGGATAACGGAGTCGTTGTGTGCCATACCCCCAGTATTCCACCGTTTAGACAAAGTTGCTACAGCCATACGGATTACCAATCACTGAGGTAAACGGCGAGCACACTACCCAGGGTAGATACAAGAAAACCCCCGGTCATTTCGACCGAGGGATTTCATACTGGTGGAGCTAACGGGACTCGAACCCGTGACCCCCACACTGCCAGTGTGGTGCGCTACCAGCTGCGCCATAGCCCCAGAATCAACATCGAAGTGGCTTTCACCCTCCGCTGTGGACTCCTCAAAGGCTACATGGCACTGTCATGTATCACCAAATCCGCATGTAGAACACTCTTTTACGCATTCGCCGAGTGCTCCAGAGCGGATCTGCCGAACATGAACTGAAGATGAATCGTGTGAGCGTGCACGGAACCTAGCGCAGGGCCACCTTGACCCACTGCCCCAGTCCGCCATCACCGGAAATGTTCTCCAGAATATCCTTGCCATCGACAAAGACGTGCGGCGAGGAAACCTTGCCCAAGCGCTTCTCAAGGTCATCGAAGTTGGCATTCGCGCTTGCCTTGGCCTCGGTGGTGTCGATGCCGGAGCGGACTTCGCTGACAATTTCGTCGGCGACACCGAGCTGCTCCAGGCGGTCAGCCAGCTCGTCATTGCTCCACGTGACGGAGTTCTGCTGGTCAGCCATCACCATTGTGCGGAAGTTCCAATATGCGCGAGCATCCCCGGTCTCAGCAATCTTGCGGGCAGTCGCGTAGATGCGAGTGGAGTGACCGTCACGCTGCTCCTTCTCCTGACCATCCAGGAAGTTCAGCGTGCGGTATTCAGCGACTAGCTTGCCGTCATTTAGCGCCTTGAGCTCATCATCGTGGCCCTCTTCGCTCATCTGAGCACAGTAGTGGCACGAGAAGTCCTCAAAAATCGTGGCTGTTTTAGCCCCTTCGGCGCCGTCCTTGCTTAGTCGGATGACATCGCCGTCGAGTGCGACAGAGAAGTCGACGTCCTCATCTGGCAGCCCCTCAATCGGCTGCGACCGGCCGATGTAGATAACGCCACCAATAACAACTGCAACGACAGCAAGAAGAGCAATCAGGCCGACGACGAAGCCACTGCTCTTTTCATTTGGATTCTTAATCTTCTGACTCACACCGCTTACGATAGCGGTGTTTTCTTGCCAATGACACAATTGCGCCTGAGAAAACGGAAATGGTTACTAGGTCCCATCACTAGCCCCATCACTAGGCCCATCGCCTTGACCCCAGCCCCCCCCCTGTCCCTTCCCCCAGACTTCAACCTCTAGCCAGCGGGCTAGGCGTAGATGGCAAACTTCTTCCACGGCCATACGTACACAAATACAGCCAAGGCCAGAAAACCTATATCTCGGGCAATTGATGTGAGATATGAAACTGCGTCAGCGTTCTCGTCGTAGCCACCGCCACCAAAACAACCGCAGTCAATTTGCAGGCCGCGCGCCCACGCCGAGATAATGCCGCCGATGAACGCCAGTAGGAGCAACCCCGACAGCACTGCTACCGGACGCAGGAAAAGCCCCAATACCAGTAAGAGTCCGAGGATGACTTCGAAGGCGGGCAGCGCAACCGCTACCATCGGCACCAAATCACTCGGCAGCAGCTCATAAGCTTGCACTGCCTGACGCGATTCCAGCGGGTTCAGCAGTTTGATTAGACCCGAGTACAACCAAACTGCAGCCAGGCCGAATCGTGCCACCACGCCTACGAAATTCTTCATGCATAGAAATATTAGTACAGGCTAACTGTTTACAGCTAGCCCAACGGATACCGTTTACCCGTTCAGAACCGCCGAGACCACGTCCTGTGCCTCAGCCTGAACCTGTGCCAGGTGATCCGCGCCCTTGAAAGACTCCGCGTAGATCTTGTACTTATCTTCAGTGCCCGACGGACGCGCCGCGAACCATGCGTTTTCCGTAACCACCTTGAGGCCACCAATCGCAGCGCCGTTGCCCGGCGCTTCGGTCAGTTTGGCTGTGATGGTCTCCCCTGCCAGGGTGTCGGCCTTGACCTGCTCCGGCGAGAGCTTCTTCAGGATTGCCTTCTGCTCACGGGTTGCGTCCGCATCGGTGCGGGCGTAAGCCGGGGCACCGTACTTATCGGCGAGCTCTGCGTAGAGTTGCGATGGAGTCTTCTCGGTCACGGCCTTGATCTCGCTGGCCAGGAGGTCCAGGATGATGCCGTCCTTGTCGGTAGACCACACAGTGCCGTCGTGACGCAGGAACGATGCACCAGCGGATTCTTCACCACCGAAACCGATGGTGCCGCCGAGCAGACCCGGGACGAACCACTTGAAGCCGACTGGAACTTCCACGAGCTTGCGGCCCAAATTGGCAACGACGCGGTCGATCATCGACGAAGACACCAACGTCTTACCGACCGCGGTCTCCTGCGACCAGCCCGGACGGTGTGCGAAGAGGTAGTCAATGGCAACGGCCAGGTAGTGGTTCGGGTTCATCAGACCCGCGTCCGGTGTCACAATTCCGTGGCGGTCCGAGTCCGCGTCATTGCCGGTGGAGATGTCGAACTTATCGCGGTTACCAATCAGGGACGCCATCGCATTCGGCGAGGAACAGTCCATACGAATCTTGCCGTCTGTATCCAGCGTCATAAAACGCCAGGTCGCATCAACCAGCGGATTGACCACAGTCAGGTTTAGGTTATGCGCATCGCCAATTGCGCCCCAGTAATCCACCGACGCACCACCCATTGGGTCGGCGCCGATACGCACGCCGGCATCACGGATGGCGTCGAGGTTGACAACATTTGGCAGGTCCGACACGTACGCATTGAGGTAGTCGTGCTTTACGACGAGGTCTCCTGCCTTATCCACCAGCTGGCGCTTAACCCCATCCAGGCCCTTAGCCAGGTATTCATTGGCACGAGCTGCAATCCAGTCCGTTGCATCTGCATCCGCCGGACCACCGGTCGGCGGGTTGTACTTAAAACCACCATCCCGTGGCGGATTGTGGGAAGGGGTAATCACGATGCCGTCGGCACGCGCGGAGCTACTACCCGACGGACCGCCCTCCACGTCGCGGTTATACGTCAGAATCGCGTGACTGACGGCCGGGGTCGGCGTGTAGCGATCCTGAGCGTCAACCATCACGGTAATGCCGTTGGCCGTGAGCACCTCGAGAGCGGAAATCATTGCCGGCTCGGACAGGCCGTGGGTATCGCGGCCAACGTACAGTGGGCCTTCAATGCCCTGGCCCTTGCGGTAATCCACGATGGCCTGAGTAGTGGCGTGAATGTGGTCTTCGTTGAAAGCGCCGTCGAGGGAGGAACCGCGGTGACCGGAAGTACCGAAGACGACCTTCTGGTCGGGGTTATTCGGGTCCGGGTGCTTCGTGTAGTAGGCAGTGACCAGTTCCGCGACATCGATAAGGTCGGATGGCTGGGCCAATTGCCCGGCGCGCTCATGAGCCATTGTGGGTATCCTCCTGCTGAATCGGCGAACTGCGCAACCACCGATTTCACCGCCGACCAGCCGGCCGGAATTGGGAAACCGAACTGAGATGCGCTTCCTCCTCTCCAGTGTCCCCGTTTTAGGGACAGCGCGCATGGCAAGAACCACTCGGTAAGGCAAACTCGCCCCTGCAATAGGGTGCAGTAGGTAGATTGTCGCGCGCCGACGGGAACACCTTTTCGTGAAAGATCCCGAATTGTCGGCGCCTACCTCCCCTTTTAACCACTGTGCTAGCGTTTTCACCGTGAATGAGGAATCTGGCGCTGCGAAACTGCCATCAGCAGGACGAGCGCAGGTTCTCATGGCTCTGGCCGTGGCCGGCGGTGCCGCTGTTGGCGCAGTAAGTCGCTTTCTGCTCGGAGCGGCGATCGATGCAATCGTTGGCTCGGGAATTAGCGCAATCTCGACGACTGTCATCAACTTACTGGGCTGCTTTCTCTTCGGCCTGGTCAGCAGTATCGCGTTTGCTAATCCTCGGCTTTCCGCTTTCTGCGGTACTGGCTTTTGTGGCGGCTTCACCACTTTCTCCGCATTTGTCATTCTCCTATTGGCACAGGCGGAAACGTCAGTCGCTCTTCTTATCAGTGTTGGGCTTATTCACCTGCTGTGCTGTCCTCTCGCCTACTGGCTGGGCACCAAGTGCGCACGGGAGGTCGCGGAATGACCGGCGATCTCCTCGGCTCTTTTTCCTCGGCGCTGTCGGCCATCCTCGCTATCGCACTTGGCGCCGCAGTAGGTGGAGCGCTGCGCTATGCGCTGGCCGAACTTGCGGTGAAGTGGGCTGATTCCAAACTGCCCGGAACGTGGACCGCAAATATGATTGCCTGCTTCGTCGCCGGTGTCGCTGCTGTGGTGTGGTCGCGGGGAACGTCGATAAGCAATGGCATGACGCCTGCCCTGGCCTATGCGGCGGTAATGATTGGTTTCGCCGGTGGCCTGTCTACGTGGTCGACGCTCGCCGGAGAGATCGTACGCCTTAAGAACCAACACTTTTGGAGGGCATGTGGGTACGTTGCTCTCACACTGATTGGCGGAATTATCTTTGCTTTCGCCGGAATGTGTTTACCCCCACTTGTGGCGAATTAATAGCACAATAATCATTTTCTGAGAATTTAATGATCGGATTTAGGCTTTCTACCAGTAAAGTTCCACAGCATGGAAAGCTTCAGCGATTTTGCCTCAGCGGCGGATAGTTTCATTTGGAGTCCGTACCTCCTGATCCCCGCGCTGATTGGCACCGGAATCATTTTGACCATTCGTCTGGGCGCAATTCACCTGGTCAAACTCGGCCCGGCACTGCGTCTCGGACTCATCGACCGTAGCGACGACGATGCCGAAGGAGATATCACCAACTACCAGGCGCTGGCGACGGCTCTCGCGGCGACTGTCGGTGTCGGCAACATTGTCGGTGTCGCTACCGCTATCGGTCTGGGTGGCCCCGGTGCGCTGTTCTGGATGTGGGTGACCGGCCTGCTTGGTATGGCATCGAAGTACTCCGAGGCATTCCTGGGTGTGAAGTACCGCCAGACCGATGCAGCTGGCGAACAGTCCGGCGGCCCACAGTACTACCTGCGCAAGGCCATCCCGAATGGTTTTGGTAAGACGTTGGGCATTCTCTTCGCCGTCTTCGCTGCGCTGGCAGCCTTTGGTATCGGCAACCTGACCCAGGGCAATGCCGTGGCCTCGAACCTGGAAAACAGCTTCGACATCGATCCGACGCTCTCCGGCATGATTATGTTCATCCTGGTAGGTGCAGCTCTGATGGGTGGCATTAAGTCGATTGGCCGCATCACCGCCAGCTTTGTGCCGATGATGATTGTGCTCTACATCGGTGCGGCCGTGTGGGTGCTCGTCGCCAATGTCTCGGCGCTGCCCGAAACCTTCAAGCTCATCTTCACCGATGCTTTCACCGGCACCGCGGCCGTTGGTGGGTTCGCAGGGTCCACGCTCATTCTCGCCCTGCAGATGGGTGTTGCCCGCGGTCTGTTCTCCAACGAGTCGGGCCTGGGTTCCGGGGCTATCGCCGCTGCCGCCGCATCGACGACTCACCCAGTTCGTCAGGGTTTGGTCTCCATGACTCAGACCTTCATTGACACCATCATCGTCGTGTCCTTCACCGGCCTGGTTATCATCAGCACCGGTGTTTGGCAGGATGGCAACGTCGACACTGGTGCTCTGACCGCTGAGGCATTCTCCCGCGGTCTGCCGGGCCACTGGGGTGGCACCATCGTCACGCTGTCGGTTGTCTTCTTCGCATTCTCCACCATGCTGGGCTGGTCCTACTACGGTGAGCGCGCCTTCGAGTCCCTGGTCGGTCGCCGCGGCACCGGCCTCTACCGTGCAATCTTCACCTGCGTGGTCTTCGTCGGCGCGGTAACTCAGCTGGAAACCGTCTGGTCCGTCGCCTCGGCTCTCAACGGCCTGATGGCGCTGCCGAACCTCATCGGCCTGATTGCCCTGTCCGGGCTCATCGCGCGTGAGACAAAGGCATACCTCGAATTTGACCCTCAACTTCGCGCAACGGCTGCGGAAATCGACAAGTGGCAGTCTTCGCAGGACTTCGAGGCTTTCAGCAAGAACTAACTGAAACTACCTGCTGCCCGTAAGGGCTACGGCAAAACTACGAGCAGGTCTGCGCGGTCTCCGGCTTTTCGATTGCCGCAAGCGCGTCGTCAAGCACAGAGACCTTTACCAACTTCATATCGCCTCGGTCGGCAGTCACAGCTTCTGCACAATTGCCTTCCGGCACGAAGAACATCTCGGCGCCCTCATCTCGGGCAGCCGAGATTTTGTGTGTAATGCCACCGATTTCGCCCACGTTGCCGGCAGCGTCAATAGTTCCAGTGCCAGCGAGGTGCTGCCCCTCGGTCAGATCGCCAGGACTCAGCTTGTCGATCACTCCGAGCGTCATCATGAGACCCGCCGACGGACCTCCAATGCCGCTGAGCTGGTACTCAACCTTGGTGTCGTCCGCGGATTGCGCCCCCATCCCAACGCCGAGCAGCGCGGCATTCTTCTGATGCGGGTTTTCCGCCAGTGTCACAGAAACATCAACGGCTTTCTCGGGGTCAGAGTCCTCGCCCTTAGTAGCCTTCTGCTTATCGACGGTCGCAGGCTTGACCCTCAACGTGACAGTATCGCCCGGGTTGCGTCCGGCAATAATCGCCTTGACTTGCTCGGGCTTGCTTACTGCCACCCCATCCACCGCGAGAATCACATCGTCTTCATGCAGTCGCCCATCAACGGGACTATCCGGCACTGTGTAGGCGACGGTGACTTCCATCGGCAACCCGAGATGTGCCAGTGCAGCGGAGGTGGCGTTGGCCTCCGACTCGGTGAATGCAGCCTTGTTCTCCTCTTCCACCTCGTCCTGGCTCTGGCCCGGAGGGAATACCGCCTCAATAGGGACGATATCGTTGTCACGATCGAACCACAGGCCAATGACCTGCGGCAATGTCAGGTTATGCCTGACTGCGACGGTTGTCATATCCAGCGTGCCCTTAGAGCGTTCGGAGTCCGCAGCACTGCCGCTGACTGAGATAATGCTCTTTCCCTCGACATCGCTGAGGACGTCGAAAACCGGGCCAGGCCCCTGCGCGGCATAGGGCACTGTCAGCGTTGGCAGCGAAAGCACAGTTGCCAACGCGGCGATGGGCACAGCGCCCGCAACAAGAGTTTGGGTACGACGATTCACAAATAACACCCTACATTCTCGCTATCTGCCTACTGGACACCTGATGAATCTTGTCCGTGTCTGTTCGCTGGGCGCGAAGTTGCCAATAAAGTGGTGCTTTTAAGTACTCACGCGGGTCATTGCCCGGTACGGTGGGAGCATGAGTTCTAACGGATTTGGCTTTGGTCCGAACGACAATGATGACGATCGTGACGACGCTGGCAACAATGACTCCGGCCAGGGCGGTCAGGGCGGCCAGGGCGGTCCTTTCGGTTTCTTCGGGTTTCCCTTCGGCGGCATGGGCGGCGCCGGTGGCTTCGGTTTCGGCGGCCCCGGGCAGCCCGGCAGCGGCGCCTCTGGCAAAGGAGAACAGCCGAACTTGGGCGATATTCTCAACCAGTTCGGCGAGATGTTCTCCGGCATGGGGCAGCGATTCCAGGAGTCGAACTCTGGCCCTGTCAACTACGACGCGGCCGAGCGCGTTGCGCGGACCCGTCTTGGTAACCCAGCTCCGGTGAAGGACTCGGCCCGCGAGGCGCTGACTGATTCCTTGCGCCTGGCCGAACTGTGGCTAGATGACGTCACCTCCCTTCCCGCTGGTGTCAACCGCGTAGAAGCGTGGAATAGCCTGCAGTGGTTGGAGAACACCAAGTCGACATGGACTCGCCTTGTCGATCCCGTCGCCAGCCGCATGAGTGATGCCTCCCTCGAGGGCGTTCCAGAAGAAGCTCGCGAGATGATGGGCCCGATGCTGGGCATCATGCGCCAGATGAACTCGATGAGTTTCGGTACTCAGCTAGGGAATGCGCTGGCTGAATTGGCACAGACGAGCCTGACTGGTTCTGACCTCGGGCTGCCGCTACACACCACTGGTGCGGCGGTACTGCTGCCAACGCATCTCGTTGCTCTCGCAGAGGAACTCGAGGTTCCAGCGCGCGATCTGTTTATTTACGCCACTGCCCGCGAAGCTGCGCACCAACGTCTTTACGACCGCGTGCCATGGCTGGCTGAACGCATGATTTCCTCTGTCGAGGAGTACGCCGCTGGCATCGTCATCGACTACTCCGCGATTGAAGAGGCCGCCCGCGGTCTGGATATTGAGAACATGCAGGATCCGCAGCGTATGCAGGAGGCTATGAGTCAGCTGCAAAATATGGATCTGAGCCCGAAGATTCGTTCTCGTAACGAGAATGCTCGTACTCGTTTCCAGACGCTGCTAGCACTGGTCGAAGGGTGGGTGGACATGGTTGTCACCGATGCCCTCGGTGAGCGTCTACCGGGTGCCGCACAATTGGATGAAGCCTGGCGTCGTCGCCGCGCCACCGAAGGTGCTGAGCAGGCGCTGGAGAAGGCCACCGGCATTGACCTCGGCTCCCCCAAGGTGCGTGAGGCAACCAACTTGTGGCACCGCCTGACCACCGCTGTGGGCATCGAGCGACGTGACAAGGTCTGGGATCACCCGGACTTCCTGCCCGTAGCAGAAGATTTGGATGAACCCGCGGCCTTTATTGACTCGGTTCTTGGTGGCTCGGACAACGATGACTTCGACCCGATCGCAGAGCTTGAAGAGCAGCTGCGCAAAGAAGCCGAAAAACGCGCGGCTGAGGGCAAGGACAGTGACACCGACGAGGACAATTCTGGCGACACCGATGACGATAAGTAGCTAGTTAGCTCTGGGTTCCCCAGCGCTGATACGCCTCTAAATAGCCCCGTGCCCGTTCGTGGTACGGGGCTTTTGCCGCCCAATACCAGAACTCTTCGGTATGACCCCCGTCGACGAAAGTGTGCACCAGTTCGTGCACAATGACATCGTCGAGGACGTACCCCGGGACGTCGGCAAGCCTGTGCGAAATGCGAATACGCCCCGGACTATCGACGCCGCCGGTGACCGATGCCCACCTGCGCGACATGTTCTTGACCCATTTGATTGACTCAAACCGCGGGCGATCTTCCAGCACCGTACGCGAGAGCAGCCGCGCGCGGCGCTCCAGCTCGGAATTATCCAGGTTGCTGCCAACTTTCTTCCGCACTCGCGCCACAATTTCATTGACCTGCTGTTTTTCCGCAGCGGCGCTGAGGTCGTCCGGAACCATGACAATGATCCGGTTTCCCTCCGCGCGGGCGGACACAGTACGGCGGCGGCGCTTCGAGCGCCGAACCTCAACATCCGGGCCGTACTCAGGTCGCTTGGTGCTCATGCTTTTTAAGCGTATATGCTCTGCGCTGCGATTGCGTAAAAGCTGGCCCCGGGGTAAAAGATATTTTTATGGGGGAATACAGGGATACGTCTCGGGGGCGGGATGGTACGGCTGGCGTAATAGGTTCGGACGCACCCGCAGCACAAACGCTTGCCGCGCCTACCACGGACTACGCGCTGCGGCCGGAGATACCGATTGTCATGCGCCCAGGCGCGCGGATTCAGTTCGGCGTGGAACCGGAGCGCAGCATGATTCTGCCGCTTTCCGACGGCACCCCGCCGGGGCCTGTCTTCTCGGCACTTCTTGCAGCTCATAGAGGTAGCACCTTAAGCGAGGCCTTTGCTGACAGTCACGACAAACTGTCACCGCAGTTCATTACCGCACTTATCTCCGACCTTCACCGAGCCGCACTGGTCCAAAAACCACCGACACGGCGGAGGATTACACTGATCGGTCGGGACAGTTTGCGCACTGGACTTTTAAAAGAGCTTCGTCGCACGGGTTGTGGTAGTTGGACGACGGCAATGTCGCCTACTCGCAATGCGACGCTGAAGATATCTCAATCCACGCCGGAAGACATCGGGCTCGCGGTGGTCACGGGCATGGAAGTACCGAGCATGCCCTTGGTTCGCGCTCTGTTTCATCGTGGAATTGAGCATCTGCACACGCATTTCCGCGATGGAGCACTGATTCTTGGGCCGCTTGTTCAGCCAGGTCAAGGGCCCTGCTCGATGTGTTTCGAAGCTTATCGACGAGACCGCGACCCCGTCCGGGCACTGATTGCGCTGCAGCTTCGCACTTTTACGCCCGTAACCGCACCGGAATGGCTGAACACAGCGGTGCCGCTGTTGGTTGGACAGCTGCGGCGACCGGACCTCTCAGATCTATGTGCGACAGAGGTGCGCATAGATCTGGAAAGCCTCGATATCACCCGCACTACGGTTGCTCCCCACCCGCAGTGCCCAGTGTGTGGTCATGGCAACTCGCAGATGCAGTTCATGTAATTCGAAGTGCCTTGAGCAGAATCTGACTAGGAATTCACAAAAGAATTGACGATTCCCAAGATGCCTTCGCCGAAATGATTGAGCTTCGCTTCTCCAATTCCGGGAATCTGCAGAAGTTCCTCCGGCGTAGTCGGTTGCTGCTCACCGATGGCCAGAAGGGTCGCATCGGAGAAGATCACGAATGCGGGGACAGTCATTTCTCTCGACATTTCCAGGCGCCATGCACGCAATGCTTCCAGTAGCGCAGGATCCGCACTGACCGGGCACTCTTCACAGCGCCCTGAGATCCGCTCCGCATCGGTGTGCAATGGCTTAGTGCAGCCCTTGCACTGTTTGGACTGCTGACGCTTACCACGGGAACTAGAGCTCCTTGAGCTTCGCTGTGCCTCCGCCGAGTAGTCAGAGACATCAATGTCGAGTTCATCGAGGAATCGTGTGCGGCGACGTGACCTGCGGCCGCCTTCTGTCCTCGACAATGACCAAGATAGCTCCAGATGTTCACGGGCTCGAGTAATGCCGACATAGAACAGACGGCGCTCTTCCTCGATGGCTTCCTCTCCCTGTGCAGGAGATCGGTCGAATTTATTCAGCGAATGTTGGATAGGCAGCGAACCGTCGGTAAGCCCAACAAGGAACACCGCATCCCACTCCAGCCCCTTGGCTGCATGCAGGCTAGCCAACGTCACGCCATCCAGCGTCGGCGGATGCTTGGCCTGCTGCCGAGTGTGCAATTGACCGAGGAGCGCCTGGATATTGACCTCGATGTTGGCATGAACGATGTCCTTACACAGGTCGAATAGGGCGCGCAGTGACTGCCAACGTTCCCTGGCACCAGTGCCTTCCGGCTCTTGGTCAGTCATGCCAAGACCCGCGAAAACCTGCTTGACCAAATCCAACAGATTCGTGCCCTGCAATGTCGGAACAGTCCGTGAGGAACGGGAAACTCGCACAAGTGCTGCGATGGCATCGCGAATCTCGGGACGCTGGTAGAAACCGTCCCCGCCACGAACCTGGTAGGCGACTCCTACCTCGGACAAAGCCTGCTCAAAAACTGCGGACTGTGCGTTAATCCGGTATAAAACGGCAATCTCCGATGCCGGCGTACCCGCGTCGATAAGTCGCTTGATGCTGCGCGCGGTCGCGCGAGCTTCCATCGGCTCATCGTCGTACTGATTGAAAGTCGGCTCCGGGCCGTCTTCACGCTGCCCAATCAGCTTCAGCCGCGAGCCGGCGATACGTCCCTGCGCACGGCCGATGACATTGTTGGCCAGCTCGACGACCTGTGGGGTCGATCGGTAGTCCCGCTGCAGGCGGACCACTGTGGCTTCCGGGTAGTCCCGAGAGAAGTTCATCAGGTATTGCGGAGTCGCGCCTGTGAAAGAGTAAATCGTCTGGTTGGCGTCCCCGACAACTGTCAGGTTGTCACGGTCTCCCAGCCAGGCGTTGAGAACTCGCTGCTGTAACGGGGTGACATCCTGGTACTCATCGACGACGAAGCACCGATACTGGTTGCGGAATTCCTCCGCCACTGCACGGGAATTCTCCATCGCACCGGCGGTGTGAATGAGTAGGTCGTCGAAGTCGAGCAATAGCCCGTCAGGGGTGGTTTTTATGTCCTCGTAAGCGCGATAGCAATCGACAATTTTCTCCGCAGACAGAGGCGCCGTGCGCCCATGCTCCCGCAGCGCGGCTTGGTACTGATCCGCACCGGCCAGAGTGGCCTTAGCCCACTCAATCTCGCCCATGACATCTCGGATTGTTTCCTTAGAGGTGTCCAAGCCCACTCGACGTACTGCTTGGGCGACAACACGGAATTTCTTGTCATCCAACAGCTGCCAGGGCATATCACCGGCGACTTGGGGCCAGAAGTAGCGCAGCTGGCGAAGTGATGCCGAGTGGAAAGTGCGCGCCTGGACTCCAGGCGTTCCCATCTTTGCCAGGCGTTCGCGCATCTCCCCTGCGGCACGCGAGGTAAATGTCACCGCTAATACCTTTTGCGGCTGCACAAACCCCTGGTCAATGAGGTACTTGATGCGATGAGTAATTGTTCGGGTCTTACCTGTACCGGCTCCGGCAAGAATGCACACCGGCCCCATCGGAGCCGTGGCTGCCTCGCGCTGATCTGGATCCAGCCCAGCTAGATAGTCCGGCTCGTTCACATCCGCCTCTGAGTAAGTCAAAAGTTGTTAGACCCCATTTTTAAACTTGTCGAGTGCTATTCGTCATTGCTGTAGACACGGCGGACGTACAGCAGCCGGTCGCCTGGCTCCACCGATTCACACTCCGGTGAATCAATTCGGTACAGCTCACCCGAGCGCACCACACCGAGTGCAATATCCGCGAGGTGCCGTGGGCTGGCACCGATTTCCTCTTCGGTGACGAGCCTCTCTGCAACAGAGAATCCTTCATCCGGGCTCAGGAGGTCTTCCATCATCTCCACCACCGAAGGAGTCACTGTGGCCAGCCCCAGCATTCGGCCGGCGGTTTCAGAAGAAATGACCACTTGGTCCGCACCTGACTGCGTCAACAAGTGGCGGTTTTCTGATTCACGCACTGAAGCCACAATTGAGGCACCCGGTGCCAACTCGCGGACAGACAACGTGACCAGCACCGCTGTGTCATCTTTGTTTGGTGCAACGACTATAGAGCGGGCACGCTGAATACCAGCTAACTTCAGCACATCAGATTTAGTAGCCGACCCATGCACCGTCGCCAAGCCTTGATTCGAAGCGTGGTCGAGTGCTTCCTTGTCCGTATCAATGACAACGATTTCTGCCGGATCTACGCCGTCCGCGAGAAGAGCTGCAATGGCAGAACGACCCTTGGTGCCGTATCCGATAACGACGGTGTGGTTGCGCAACTGTCTCCTCCAGCGCTGAATTTGCAGGGTTTTCCGAGACTCTTGGGTCAAAACGGTCAGAGTAGTACCGACCAAGAGAGCAAGGAAGGCCACACGCAGTGGCGTAATGATCAAAATATTGAGTAATCGAGCCCTCTGAGTCACCGGCGTGATGTCACCGTAGCCCGTCGTCGACAGGCTGACAGCCGAGTAATACACCGCATCGATGAAGGTGAGAGGCTCCGTGTATCCGTCGTGGTCGTAGTAGACCACGACGGATGCAATCAGCAGCAAAAACACGGCGTAGTTCAAACGACGTATGATTAGCCGCCAAGGATTCTTCGGCGCGGACTCAGGCAGCCCAATGACTCCCAGCAGTGCATGCCCGGGAAGATCATTGAGCCCGGCTTCGTATCCCGAAGATTTCCGAATTGGATTACGCAACCGCTCCTCGCCTGCCTTTCATGAAAACTCCTCCAGGTGAAAAATAGCGCATACAAACTGCTGCTTTCACCTGGATAACTGGCCACGGCCACGCGGCAGTTACATACGTAGATGATTATCCAATCAGCTCGCGCATTTTCCTGTCCAACTCTATCCTGCTTGGCAGCAGCGCTTCATCTGGTATTAGCGTTCGTCCTGTCGAAACATAGAAGAACCCGGCTTCAATGTCTTCGGGGGCCGTTTCCAATCCCATCTCGCGCAGCCTATCCGACCACGCCAGGCGGTAAATCGCCAGCTGTAGCGCCGCTACTTCCCTTTCCTTTCCGCGCGGCATCTGGCCTGTCTTCCAGTCAATGACGCTCCACTTCCCGTTGTCCTTAAACACCGCGTCGATTCGGCCGACGACCCGCCGTTGCCCAATAGCAATTTCAAACGGCACTTCCACATGCACTGGCGTGCGGTCAGCCCACTCGGATGCCTCGAAATTCGCCTTCAACTTCTCAAGTTCGCGTTCGGACGCGACTTGTTCTGTGCCGAGGAAGTCATCCAGTTGATCCCCGAACAGATCCTCATCGTCCAGCAGGCTGTGTGCACCGAAGCGATTCTCCAACCAAGCGTGGAATGCCGTACCTCGGCGGGCGAATCGGTTTGGCTTAAACGGCACCGGGCGTGCTTTCCGACGAGCAAACGCGACCGGATCCGCAATCATGGCTTGGTATTCGCTTGTGGACATGCTTGTCGGCATTGGTAGATGAATCTCCGCGGCCTTAGCCCGAAGGATTTCATCCACGAGAATGGTCGTTTCCGTTTCCCATACCTCAGACAGGTCACCTGCAATAGGACGCTCATCCTGGTGTTCGCCCATGTAGCGCATGACATTTTCGGCTGCTCGCTGCACACTATCTCGGCGGTTCCCCAGCGTATCAACGGGCCAGACCACCCCATCAACCGCAGTGTCGCAGTCCAAATCGACTTCGGTGTCCTCTACCTCAGGGTCCTCCCCATCTGTCCACGACACCACATAGTCACTGAATTGCGTGGCGATGGCTGCGAAGTCTGCCGACACGTCAGTGGGATTCTTCAAGCTCGGATTAGGCCGCCTGCTTGCAGTAACAATGAGCTTTTTTGCAGAGCGAGTCATGGCAACGTAGAAGAGGCGCTGCTTTTCTTCCCTCTCCACTTCTCGCAGCTCTTCCTTGTAGGCTTTGATCACCTTGTTGAGGTCGGTCTGGTTATCTGCGCCTGATATGTCCAGTTCGGGGGCATTGCTATCGACAGAATCAGCGACCGGAGCCCAATCGCCTGCTGCAAGCTGTGTTGCATCCTCTGTTGTTTCTGCACTAGCCGTTAACGGATCCACTTGGGTAATTGCACCAGGAGGCAGTTGAACTGAATTGGTGAGCCACGATGACAAATCAACTTTGTCGAATTTGCTGGTGGTGATGCCCGGAACAGCAACCGTTTCCCACTCCAAGCCCTTTGACTTGTGCATAGTCATGATTTGGACGCAGTTTTCCGGCATGTTCATAGGTGCCCGTTCCAAACCATCATCGTGTTCAACAGCGAATTCCAGATAGTTCAAAAACCCTGTCACATCGTCCGAGATATTTTGCGAATACGTCGCAGCGATATCGACAAACCTATCCAGATGCGCAGTCGTCGGCCTGGTTATCGCGGTAGCGGAACCGTACTGTCCAGCCGCTGCTTCTACGCGAATTCCAAACTCAGTAGCGATGTCCTCGACCAGTTCCGGCAGAGGCTTATTCAGCGAGAACCGACGTAGTTTTCGTAGGCTTGCACCCAACTGTGCGATGCGCGCCATTGCTTCATCTGTGTAGTTCAGTGACTCGCTGCAGACCAACCGCCCATTTTTTTCCACACTGCCGCGCGCCAGCGGGGTGCCGTCGTAAAAACGAATATCCGGGTCGGCGATGGCGTGCCCCAGCCCCACCGCGGACGATGCTGCTTCGGCATCTTCCACGAGCTTGTCATACTGGCGAGCGAGCTGGGAAAGCGGTGAGGAGTCTGAAGTCTCTTCGACGTTGCCCTTCTTTCGAGCCAACTCGTCCTTGCCTGCCATTGCCAGCTGGTCTACACGAGTGCGAAGTGCCTCCACGTCTGCGGCACCCAAATTGAACTGTGGGCTGAGCAGCAGACGCAGAGCATCCTGGTCTGAACTGGGGTCGACCAATATCTTCATCACCGAGGTGATATCCATGACCTCGGGCAAATGCAGCAATCCAGCGAGTCCCACAATGATTGCAGGCACACCCCGCTCAGACAGTGCATCTAAATAGACAGCCGATTCAGCATTTGTCCGAACCAGGATGGCGGCATCGAGCTTGTTGCCAGCTGCTTCACATTCGCGTAGTTGCGCCTCCATGCAATCTGCGATGTATGCAACTTCTTCCTCACCGGTTGCGGTGAAAGCAAGCTGCACTTCACCCTGACCTGCTTTTGGACCGGCATCCAGTGCCTCTACCGTACGAGCCTGCCCCGCGAAAGCACGGTCGGAGACTGCGTTAGCAAGCTGCAGCACTGACTGCGGATTTCGCCAAGAAATGGTCAGTTGCTTTTTCTCCGCTGGCTGCCCATCCGACCGCGGAAAATCATTGACAAACTGCACAAGGTTTTCGGCAGTTGCTCCTCGCCAGCCATAAATTGCCTGCATCGGATCGCCGACAGCGGTGACACAACCACCGGAGAACAGCGCACGCAGGAACAGCCGCTGTGTGTGCGACGTGTCCTGGTACTCGTCGAGCATGATGATTTTAAAGCGACGCCGCTCCTCCTCTCCGACTTCCGCGAAGTCGGTGGCTAGTCGGGCCGCACGAGCCATCTGCATACCGAAGGTGGCGACATTTTCTTCATTGCACCGTGCTCGAACCTGTTCTACCAGCGGCAAAATCTCTAATCTCTCTCGCTGCTTATCGACGATGCCCTGTAGATCGCCAATTAGCCCCTCGCGTTTACCCTTCTGCGGGGTTTGCTCAATATTGCTGATGAATGCTTCGGTTTCCTCGCGAATCGCCTGCGGTGAAGAAAGGTTTGAGTCGATGTTCGCCCCCAGCTCAATAATGCGACTGGCCAGCGTCGATGGTGCAATATCGACATCAATTTCCTCCACATTACGAGCGGTTTCCCAGGCCAACTGCCACTGCGTCGCGCCATCCATAATGGTGACCCCCGGCTCCGTCGGCAGCAAAAGACCATAATTGCTCACGACTTCAGAGGCATAGGCATCGTAAGTAAGCGTGGTTGGGGCAATGACCTCGAGGCTTGCTAATACCTCTGGTGAAGCCTGTGCACGAAATGCGGGAGAGGAAGCGAGCGCATTGAGCTGTTGGCGGATACGGACGCCGAGCTCGCGCGCTGCCTTCCTGGTGAAGGTCAAACCTAGAACTTCTTCTGGGCGGATAAAGCCATTGGCGACCAACCACACGACACGGGCAGCCATTGTCGCTGTTTTACCAGCACCGGCACCGGCGACAACAAGCATTGGTTCCATCGGTGCACCGATTACCGCCGCTTGTTGCGGGGTGGGCGGAAAGTCCTGGCCCATCATCTCCGACAGGGTGACGGGATCAACGATGGTTCGTTCCTCCGACATGACTACCGATTCCCTTCTGCTGCCGGGCACGCCTTCGAAAGCGTGCAGAACTTGCAATGATCGCCAGCGAGCGCCAAGGCACGCGGGCCAGACGTCGCACGTGCTACCTGCTCCACGCGACGCTCCCAGTCAGCCAACTTGTCTTCCGTGAGCTTTGACTGTTCTCGGCTAGTGATAATGGTCTTATTGTGTGACTTTCGCGGAAATACCAGGTATGCCCCAGATTGTTCAATGCCTTCGCCGTTGCCCACAGCAAGCCCATCTCCGCTTTCAACGAGCTTCCCCCTCGACAACGCCAGCTGATATGTAGCTAGCTGTGCGTGTCCTTCTACTTCTTTACCGGAGGGCGCTGTCTTACCGGTTTTAATATCGACGATTTGAACTGCACCATCAGCGTCTTCAATCAACCGGTCGATTCGTCCGACAATGACGATGTCATCGTTGATGTTGACTTTTACTGGAACCTCGGTTCCGATATCTTTCTTAGTCGAAATCCACCGCTGCCAATCCTCCAGCGCTGTCAACCAGGTCTCTTCCTCAGTACGCTTACGCCACTCCGGATCATCGGACAGGTCACCAAAAACACGCCGGATTTCAGACTGCGCCTCAGGCACAGTCACTCCCTTGGCTACGGCTTCTACCGCCTGATGCAGTAGAGAGCCCAAATACATGGCCGATGTCGGTGCTGATTTATCCAGCATGGCCTTCAGCGGGCAACTCAAGGTTGCTTCCACCTTGGAAGGGTTGATTCTCATCGGCTTCTTGTCATTTACCGGCTTCGAGGTCGACGGTGCACGGAGCCCCCACCAGGTGTCTGGATGTGCGCCAGCAACCTCAACTTGCGCCAATCGCGCGAGTTGACGTGCAGCTTGTCGACGCCGCGTCTCAGTCTCCGCATCGTCTACAACGGCTGCACGCAGTTCTGCCAGCAGTGACTCCACAGAGAGCACCCGTGGCAGGCCTTCACCGGCCCATTTGGAATCTTCTGCCTCTGCAACATCCGGGTTGCCGGCGTTTGCTTCATTAGCCGTAGCCCCTTCTCCGTTCGCAGCCGAAGAGGCTTCCGACTGCTTCGCCAGCTCCGTCGCCGAATTACCGAGCTTTTCAACGAGCTCGATAACAAACGGACTGGGAACTCCAACATCATCAGGAGAATCGACTGCGGTCAGCAGTACCCTGTCGCTCGCCCGTGATACCGCGACGTGCAGCAAACGACGTTCCTCCGCCAGCGCATCGGCCATGGAATTGATGTACTCCCGCGGCTCAATTCCGTGGTCGACGAGACCGATGAACTCGTTCTGCTTCATCACCGAGCCAGTCACACCGAGGCTGGGCCACTGGCCTTCCTGGACTCCGACAACTGCTACTGCCTTCCACTGCCTGCCCAGAGCCGCATGCGCTGAGAGAATGCGCACGGCATCGCGCTCTACCCCGCTACGGTCACGTGCGCCGATGGGCAGCTCCTGCTCTTCCACAGAAGCGATAAAACCGTCAACTGTCAGCTTTGGATTCAACTCCACACGGTCACCAGCAAAGTCGAACAGTGCCATCACAGCATCCAAGTCGCGGTCAGCCGATGCTCCAGCTGTACCGCCGCGCAACGATGCCGCCACCAGATGGTCTGCCAAACCAGTGGACTGCCAAATTGCCCACAAAGTTGCTTCCACACCATCGCGCAACGCTTCACGCGCTGCGCTCAACAGATCCAGCGGCACCTGCAGTGCCTGACGTTCACGCTGCGACAGAGACTCAATAAGCTCCAGCTGCTCAGTTGTGAGTCCATCTGCCTTCAAGATTCCGATGAGCTGAGTCATCGCGGCTCCACCGAACAGGTCGGCCTTTCGGATTCCGCGCAGCAGACGCTCTTTGACAATCGGATCCATGTTGACCAGTGGGCCGGAGAGAAACTCCTCCCACTCCACGTCATCGAGCTGGTTCATAGTTGCCCGCAACGCCACCATCAGCGCTCGCACCAATCGCTGATGACTTAGCACGATGTCCGTTGGGTCAATCTGCACAGGCACCCCCGCACGCGACAATGCACGGAACAGAGAGGACTCCCCTGCACCGGACCGGACAATGACCGCCATATCCTTCCATGCCACCCCCTCGTCAATATGAAGGCGCCGGAAGTAGTCCGCGGCTGTGGCTCGCTGTGCACGTTCAGAGGGATGAATAGCTATTTTTACTGCACTTTTAGCTGCGTACGAGTTTTCCGCTGCGACGGTCTCGCTGTTGTTTCCAACGTCGGATTCACTAGCTTCTTGTGTTCCAACTGAACCAACAATGCCACGGTATGCAGGAGCCTTAGGCAAGCGCTGAGAAACTGCGTTGACTAAATCCGCGATATCAGCGTTACAGCGGTAAGACTGCTGCAAGTGGATTGCCTTGTACTCGGCCTCACCAATCCCCCGGAGATAGTCATTATTAGCACCGCGGAAGTGAAATACCGATTGATCTTCATCACCAGTAATGACGGCCACCGCCGCCTGCGACACAAACCGATCCACAAGACGCGCAGCCTCCGGCGATAGGTGTTCAGCATCATCGACCAGCACTACCGACTTTCCCCACCGAGCCAGTGCTTGCGCGTCTGCATCCAGCTCCATCAATGCCGCAGAGACAATCTCTGCGGCGTTCAAGCTGGGCTCCCACGCCAACCGCATGGTCTGCTGATACTCCGCCATAAACTTGCCAGCCGCACACCACGACTCAATGCCATGGTCCACGCCGAGCTGCTGAAGCCTCGGGGCATCAATCCCCCGCTCAGCTGCACGCAGCAGAAAGTCACGAACCGCACGGGAAAAACCGACTAATGGAAGAGCCGGGCGCAACCGCTCTGGCCAATACGCACCACCATCTTCCGCATGACCGGCCAACAGCTGCCGCACGACAGCATCTTGGCGTGCACCAGTGGTCAACGATGGTTCAGGCTCTCCCCGACTGACGGCGGCATCACGTACTACTGCATAGGCAAGTGAATGCACGGCACGCACCATGCCACCTTGACCTGCCCCGAACGAACCGCCTTCCCCCAGTTCAGAGGAAAAACGCCTGTCAATATCCCGTCTCAATTCCGCGGCGGCCTCTTTTGACTGCGACACCACCAAAATACTGTCCGCCGGAATGCCCGCCTGCATGTAGTCCACCGCGAGATCTGCCAGCAGCGAACTCTTGCCAGTCCCTGGGCCGCCTAAAACGCGCACAACAGACTGGCCTACAAGCTTGTTCTCTACCACGAGCGCCTGATTATGGGAAGGGAAAAGCGCCTCTACCGCAGTACCCAACCACTGCCGACGACGAGGAGGTTCTTCCTGGACGAACCGAACCTTCGGCATTCCATCTACGTTCATGTGCACCATTGTGGCACAACCTCCGGACAAGCACTCGAACACACATTCGAAACTGGGGGAAAATACCCCCCCCCAAAAAACTCCCGTGAATACTGCCCGGCGCTACTTAGACACAAATGCGCGAACTAGCGAAGCCGCGCGGAACAGACCTCGATACGCACCCGGCTGCGATTCCGGACTAACAGCGTGGACAAAAAGTCGATAGCACATCGCACGAACGAGCAACTGACCGAAATCCGGCAAATGATCGAAGCGTCGCAGTAGCTCTTCATCAGCACCCATCATGGACAGACAATCCACTGCCGCTAAGGCAGCTGTCCAACCACGGACACGCCATGCTGGCACGATATCGGTGAGAACTGGGGCGGCCGTGCCGTCGTAAAGCAGCGTGCCGACGAGGTCTGCGTGACAGACCTGCAGAAGCCCCGTTGGCACAACCATCTCTGCCCGCAACTGGAGAAGATCACCGGAGATTGTGAGAGCCTCGGCGCAATCGGCGCGGGGGACGCTATCCGCGTCGAGAAGCTGCTCGAGGATGCCGATTGGGTCAGATTCCCAAGCTGCGCGATTACACATGACGAAGTAATCGGGCTCCTTATCAAGGAGGAACTGTGGCCGTTCAATACTGGCAAGCGACTCTTCCACGCGACCAGCGGCAACAATGGTTTCATCGGCACGTGGCGCGAATCCCCCCGGAATGAAATGACGGGCTTGCCACCCAGCAATGACCAAGCGGCCGTCACTGGTACGCACGGATTTCGCTACTCGGACGCCATCGACATCTAGCGCGCTGCGAACCTTTGCAGACCACAGCGCCTGCGCCGAATTATGTACCGGCGAAAGGACAATGGAATCGTCGTAGACCCAGCCATTGTCCCAAGCTCGCCCGGCACGATGCGGCTCACCCTCGGCACCAAAGGCCTCCAAAACACGGTCGGGAGGAGTGGCAATCATAATCTGCTACTACCTTGCTTTCTGAGTCGGTGCGGCCGTATCGTCGTCCGCCCCAAATGGATACGGCCAGCCGTTGACAGAACACGTCTTGCCATCGGTCTGATAGACCTCGCTGCTGTCGATTTCATGCAGTTCATCGTTCGACACGCTCAGGGTCTGCTGCATCATGATTGGCGCGATACCGCCATCCCTCGGGCAGGGCTCGTGAACCGCGTACCCAAGTCCGTGCCCAACCTCGTGATTAATAAGGTATTGGCGATACAATCCCAGGTCCCCCTCAAAAGGCAGGGCACCTCGAACCCACCGGGCGATACTGACGACCACGCGCCCAGGCTCACCTTCCCGCTGCCCAGACAGGTAACAGGAGGTCTCCATTCCCAAGGTGTTTCCGCACAGCTGATGTGCGGTTCCAGTCGCGGAAAGCTGCACGACAATCGTCGGATCCTGATCGCGAGGCACTGCCTCGAAAGAAAAATCTGGATTAGCTGTCCAGCCACGTGGATCGGCCAGAATCGAGTTCACCGTCTCCGCAAAGGCGCGCTCGCCACCAATTGAAGGAACATCAATGTTGTCTTCAATTTCCACGGAATACCTGATCGCATTGCGGCGCCCCTCCCCGACACGGGGATGCGCCACGGTGACATCTTTAAAATTTCCCGAGGGTTCCGTGGCAAAGGCCGGACCAGGTGGCAACTGTCCTCCCTCGTAACCATCACCGTACCCCTCACCGGGCACCGGACCAGGGCGACTGTTACCACTCTGCGAGGTGACAGTGCCATTGCCGGAACCTGGAGAATCATCTTCAGCAGTGAAGATGTCGAAGAGAATGATGACTGTGAGCACCACAAGTACGGGGATGGCATAGGCTCGCCACCCCCAACTCCTTGCAATGCGTACGAGAAAGGGTTCTTGCGTCATTAGGCGAAGAAGCCAACCTTACGGTCTGCGTTATTACCGGTACGGACGTAGGCGACCTTGGCAGCATTAATCAGGTACTCCTGACCAGCGCCGTCACTGATCTCAATCACACCTTCGCCAGCAGCCAGCTTCTGGGAGATCGCAGCCTTGACCTCCTCGCCACCAGCGACGTTTTCAATGCTCAGCTCACGCGTATTGTCTGCAAATCCAATAGTGATGTCCATAGGTGACATCATAACCATTCCCAAAGCGGCTAGGATTAGAGAGACCGATTAAGCCGTCGTGTCACGTGAGGTTACAAACAGCAAAGGAGTCGCCGTGGCAGAGTCCCAGTCCCCGACATTCGTCGAATTGGGGGTCGCCGCGGAAATCTGCGACGCACTCGCCGACGAAGGAATCAACCGCACATTTGCCATCCAGGAACTGACGCTGCCCTTGGCGCTCGACGGCACGGACATCATCGGCCAAGCCCGTACTGGCATGGGAAAAACCCTTGGGTTTGGTGTCCCCCTCATTGACCGCGTCTTTGATGACGCCCGCATTCCAGAACCGGATGGCACTGCCCGCGCAATCATCGTCGTTCCCACCCGTGAGCTGTGCGTGCAGGTCGGCGAGGACTTAGCCCGCGCTGCGCACTCAACCAATCTGCGTGTATGCACCATTTACGGTGGCCGCCCCTATGAGGAACAGATTGAACAGCTAGACCGCGGCGTGGACATCATCGTCGGCACTCCGGGCCGTCTCATCGATCTTTACCAGCGCAATAATCTAGAGCTGTCAGGCGTAAAGATTTTGGTTCTCGACGAGGCCGACGAAATGCTCGACTTGGGTTTCCTGCCGGACATCGAGAAGATTCTGGCTGCGGTGCCGGATGAACGTCAGACCATGCTCTTCTCGGCAACAATGCCGGGCCCTATTCTGACTCTCGCACGTACCTTTATGAATCGCCCGGTGCACATCCGCGCTGAATCAGGCGAGGAAGAGGCCACAGTCCATGAGACCACTAAGCAGATTGTTTTCCAATCGCACCAAATGGATAAGGTTTCAGTCATTGCCCGCATCCTGCAAGCCAACGGTCGTGGGCGCACCATCATTTTTGCTCGTACAAAGCGTGGTGCCGCTTCCGTTGCTGAGCAGCTCGGCGAGCGGGGCTTCCTGGTCACCGCCGTCCACGGCGATATGGGCCAGCCTGCACGTGAGCGCTCACTGACGGCGTTCCGCAATGGCGACGTCGACGTCCTGGTCGCAACCGATGTCGCGGCTCGCGGTATCGACATCGACGATGTCACCCACGTCATCAACCACCAGGTGCCCGATGACGAAATGACTTATGTCCACCGCATCGGCCGTACCGGACGCGCGGGACACAGCGGTGTCGCCGTTACGCTCGTCGGCTGGGATGAGACCGCAAAGTGGAAGGCTATTTCAGATGCTCTCGACCTGGACATGGCCGAGATTCCGACGTGGTTTTCCACCTCCCCCGAGCTCGCCGAAGCTCTTGACATCCCCGAGGGAATCGATGAGAAGGTCGGGCCAGCCCGTCCGGTGTTGGGGTCCCGACCGCCTCGCGGGCGTGGCGGAAGAGGTCCGCGAAACAACCGCTCACAGCCTCATCATCGCAATCGCGGCCAAGGACGAAACTCACGGCGGGACGGCCACTCCAATTCTCATCGCCGCCGCTAAACTGCTGCGCGTGCCAACTCCCCCGCCTCACTTCTCTCCACGACCACTCGTCGACAGGACATTCCAACCGTGCTGCAGTCACCACAAGCCAACGCTGAGCCCACCACTGCAGAGACCCGACTGCGTCGAAATCGAATCGCATCAGTCATTCTCATCATCGCCGTAGTGCTAGTCATCGGTTGGACATGGGTCGCTTCCCCGGCCCGCAAGGTCGATCGCACTGAAACGACGGCTTCTGCCGGCTCGGCAATGCAAGCCCCGGCTGCGAACGATCCGGAGGCAATGCCACATACTCTCCGGCCGGTGTGGTCCACCGAATCGTCGGCAAGCACAAGCACGCACACCATCTCCCCGGCGCCACTGGTGATGGACAACTCCCTCATCGTTGCTGAGGACCGGGGCGTGCGTGCTATCTCGCTTAACGACGGCACGGAGCGATGGCACTATCGACGAGATATTCCGCTGTGTGCGCTCTCGGGCAGTGATGGCCAAGTTTTCGCGACTTTTCGCGGGGCAGCTGGCTGCGGTGAGACCGTTGCACTCAAACCCGATTCGGGGCAGTATGTCGCGACCCGAAAATCGATTGCGGCTGACAGCCCTGCCGCCGTGCGCTCGAATTCATACGCGGGTGTCTACGACTCTGGATTCCTGGAGCTGTGGCGTTCTGACTTGGTCCGAGTAGTCGAGTACGGCAAGATTCCAGCATCCCCGGAACCGAAGATGCAGCCACACCCAGAGTGTTCGATTATCAGTGCGCTCACACGCGTGGAGCTGCTGGCCGTTGTCAACAACTGCGATGGTCACGGACGCCTGGTCATGCAGGTGGCAAATCCGGAGGAATCGCGGAAACCAGAGGTCAAGAGCGATATTGACCTTGGTCCAGTAACTGCAGATATGTCGCTGGTATCGATTGGCCAGGACACGGCAGCGGTACTGGCAGACAATCGCATCCGCGTTTTTCGTATGGACGGCACGATGCTAACTGAGTTGGCGCTGGGTGAGACTACTCTGCGTCCAGCACCGGCTGAAGCTAACTCCGACGACGACGCCCCGCGTGCGCCTTTTACAACGGATCTCCCCCATCACATGACGTGGTGGTCGCCACGTGGATTACTTGGCTTCCGCCCGAGCACCCTGGCGCCGGATTTCGAGTTTCCTGAGGCCACAGGAACCCCAGCTCCATGGGGTGAGCATGTTTTCATGCCAGTCACTGACGGAGTTGCGGTATTGAATGCCTCAACTCTCGAAATTATCGGCACACTCCCGTTGCCTGCAGCTGCGAAGTCCACTCATGTAAATGATGCGGACAAGCCGGAACTGCCCGTGCGCCTTGCAGTTGTCGGTGACACTCTACTGGTTCAGCGCGGTGAGTCAGTCGACGCGTTCGCCATCGAAGCTTAAAAAGAGCGGGCAGCCCAATCAATCGCCTTCGGACTAAACATACAGGCCAGCGCAGCAATTGAAGCTGCCGCCGTCGGCAGAGCCAGCAGAAAAGCGCTCGAGCGGAACATGTAATAGGCCACCCCCAGCAAGCAGAGGTTGAGCATAATAATCGGCCCGCGCCCCCAACGAGCGCCACGCAGCAACATAATCGCACCAGCGAAAACAGCGCCGAAAATGAGAAGGAACCACAGCGCGGTACCCCAACCGGAAATGACCGCGGCCTCGTCGCGGTACCCCATCAAATCACGAATCAGAAGGAAGACTCCGTAGCCCAGACCGAGGGTACATTCGGCGACACCGATCCACGCACCGACCATGACAACCTGAGGTGCGGCCATCGGCCCGTCAGTTACCGCAAGCTGGTCAGTAGTACGCGATTTGGACGCATTGCTGCTGTTTTTCTGGTTACTCACGCCCTACATGTTAGCCCGGTGAGAACCGATGAATACACTCTGGAGGCAAGTCGACCAATGCACCCATCACAGGTCTATTCATGCACTACTCTTGGTGCCTGTGCGTGCGTTGCTAATCTCCAATCCGAATTCGACCAGTAACTCTGCTCGACGCATGCCCAGCATTGTGCGGGCGCTTCGCTCAGTCGATGGGATCCGCTTGACATCCATGTTCACCGCTTACCCCGGCCATGCTGAGGAAATGGTCGCGGGAATAACGGTTCGCGATTACGACGTCATTATTTCCCTCGGCGGCGACGGAACCATTAACGAGATTGTCAATGGGCTCATGTACTCCAACCCATTCTCCGCACTGCCTGCCACTGACCTGCCTGCCATCGCAACAATTCCCACAGGCAGCGCCAACGTCTTGGCGGGTGCGTTGGGTATTCCCCGCGACCCCGTAGATGCCGCGTGGTACATCGCAAGCCTGCTGCGCTCCCGAACCCGCAGCGCTATTAGCGTTGGACATGCAGCAGAGCGATGCTTCGTCGTCAATGCCGGTATCGGCATCGATGCGGAAGTCATTTCCACCATGGAACAGCTCCGACATAACGGCACCCGCGCCAAAGCCGTGCGCTATTTGCCGGCAATTTTCACCGCATGGAACGAGTTGCGCAAAAGCCCGCCACAAATCACCGCAACTATCGACGGCAAGGAATTTGGCCGCGATCTCGCAATGGCTGTGGTGTCCAACTCCAATCCATGGACATTCCTCGGCGACCTCCCCATCGTCACCAACCCCACTGTGTCACTGCGCAGGGGCCTGGGGTTTTATGGCTTCACTTCTTTAAAGGGAGTGACGGGGCTTGTCGCCGCAGCCAATTTGGCCGGTTTCTTCACCCGACTGCGCTCCCCCTTCCACATAGAAGCCCGCGAACGACGCGTTGACAACGCTCAGCACATCCAGCTCACCGCTACTGCTCCACTTCGTCTCCAATTGGACGGCGAGTACATCAATCAGCGCGATTCCCTCAACATCCGCGTTAAGCAAGGCGCAATCAATTTTGTGGCGCGTGCCGACGATTACACCGAGGACCAGTTCACCAAGAAGGTCGCTACCCGCCCCGTGGACGAGCGCTTGCTCGTTGTGGTGACCAAAAAGGCCATGGATCGCACACGCCGCCTGTTCAGTACAAGCCAAAAGACCGAGGCAAACCCGGCTTAAGCTGTAACTGTTTACTGACAAGCCAACAAAAACGCGCCATACACCCTCACTACTGCAATTACCAAAACTAAAATCACCCCCACAAGGGGCTAGTTTTGACCTGGCGTTTTAACCAAAACTTCACTTTTCTGTGAGGTTTGGCACTTTTATTCATTTTGCTCTTTACGAACCGCTCCAGTCGTGAAAACATGTAAATCGTCAGCGAGACAGGCACGCAGTTCACTGGATGTGCAACCATGCAAGTCTCGCCTTTTTAGGCGCAAACTCTTTGGTGAGTCCCCACTACCCTTCACGTCGCATAGGCGATGCAACAGGTAGCCCCTCCCAAGATGCCTAATACCCCTGGGCAACCGGGAATGAACCCCAACCCTCGTTGAGATACGGCGATTTGTCGTGTCTGACGAAATCCATTTCCGGAGCTGCCTTCCCGCAAGGAAATTTAACCCTGCCCTCACCCGGGGCTCGTAATGTTTTAGGAGTTTGTCATGGATTGGCGTCACAAGGCCGTTTGTCGTGAAGAGGATCCGGAGCTTTTCTTCCCGGTCGGTAACTCCGGCCCGGCTCTCGCCCAGATTGCTAAGGCCAAGGTCGTTTGCAACCGCTGCCCCGTTACTGCTCAGTGCCTGGCTTGGGCACTTGAGACCGGCCAGGATGCAGGTGTCTGGGGCGGCATGAGCGAGGACGAGCGTCGCGCACTGAAGCGCCGTCGCAACCGCGGCCGCACTCGTCGCACTCGCACCAGCACCGCAGTCTAATTAAAAGACTTACCCCTTACCGTGTAATCTATACCGGTTGATACCTGTTTAACCCGATAGAAAGAGAGCCCAGCTATGAGCAAGCGTGGCCGTAAGCGCAAGGACCGCCGTAAGAACAAGGCTAACCACGGCAAGCGTCCGAACAGCTAAGTTGCCCTTAGTTGCAGAAGTCTTAGCCATCGCCGGCTAAGACATCTCACTCCACCCCGACACAACTCGGTATTGCACCGAGGGACGGGGTGGAGTTTTTTTATGCCTCCAGCGGATACCTCAACGGGTAGCAGGTCTGAAAGTGACTAGGTTTATGACACGTGAATTGAATTCACCCGCGGTTTTTTGTCATAAACCTAGTCACTTTCTGCACCTTTTCGATACCTCTTCGATACCCCATCCTCGCTTTTCAGAATTAGCCATCCGCCAGACCCCAACCAGCGAGTTTGGAGCCCCAACCACACCGGGAGTAACGTCTAAAAATAGAGCTTTTACGGCAGCTTCAGCTAGGTTGCTCGAAAGCAACGGGGCTATAGCTCAGTTGGTAGAGCGTCGCGTTCGCAATGCGAAGGTCAGGGGTTCGATTCCCCTTAGCTCCACAAAAATATCCCAGGCCACATCACCGTGACCTGGGATTTTCCGTATTTCGCATTACCGCGTTACGCAACATCGTATTAAGCATCAAAGGAATACACGCCAAAAGATGACGCACCAAAACCTAGCCGCCAGCAACTACCTGCGGTACTCCACCCGCGTATAGGACACGCGTATGCGGGTGGTAATGCGCTGGCGGAGGTCCTCAGGGGCAGGTTGCTGGCAGCACCGGCGCAGCAGCCGTCGGATAGCTTGCTCGGAACCGAACTCTTCTAAGCACTGAGGGCATTTGTGAATGTGTTCCTCGAGAAAGCGGCGCTCCTCCGAATCACACTCGCCATCCAAAAATGCGTGTAGGCGCGAGTGGACATCCTGACAGAAAGCATCTTCACAGGCGTGCCCGCGCTCTGGCGTCTGCTCCATATCTTGGCTCGACTCTCGGCTCATCGCGGAGAATCTCCCTTCTCTTCTTTCAAGAATCCACGTTCCACGGCTACGTTGTGCAACGCGTCTCGGAGCTGTTTTCTTCCACGGTGGAGCCGACTCATCACAGTTCCGATGGGCGTGCCCATGATTTCGGCGATTTCCTTGTAGGGCAATCCCTCGACATCGGCGTAGTAGACCACCATCCGGTAATCCTCTTTGAGACTCATCAAAGCGTCACGAATTTCCTCGTCTGGAAGCTTTTCCAGCGCTTCAACCTCAGCAGAGCGCAGCCCTATCGAAGTGTGCGACGCGGTTTCCGCGATCTGTGAATCCGTAATGTCATCGGTGGCGTACTCGGCAGGACGACGCTGCGCCTTGCGGTAGTTGTTGATGTACGCATTCGTCAGAATGCGGTAGAGCCACGCTTTCAGATTCGTGCCCGGCTTGTAGGAGCGGAAGCCCTGAAAAGCCTTTATATAGGTCTCCTGCACCAGGTCTTCGGCATCGGCGGGGTTGCGTGTCATCCGCAGCGCCGCTCCATAGAGCTGATCCAAAAGCGGCATGGCATCACGCTCAAAGCGCTGCGCAAGCTCCTCATCCGACTCATCAGTCCGGATGGCCGATGTTCCTGTCTGATCACCTGACATGCTACCTATCCTAAAACATCCTCACCCACGAGTCGGCAGACCCCCGTCACCAGGCATTTCGTAGCGTCACTGCGCTGGTGTGCAACGATGGGAAATTATGTCGAAGAAGTCCGCCAAAAAATCTGCTGCCGCCACCCCGGCCATCGCCTTCTGTGAGAACGCCGGAATCGACTTCCACGTTCACCAATTCCCCCACGGCAGCGACAACTTCGGCGAAGAGGCCGCCTCTTGGCTGCTAGAACACCTCGGCGTCGAGCCCGAACGCATCTTCAAAACTCTCATTATCGAGCTATCCGGCAAACGCACTGGGCTGGCCATCGCCGTCGTCCCCGCCACCGGAATGCTCAACCTCAAGGCCGCCGCCGCGGCTATCGGGGCTTCCAAGGCCACGATGGCCGACCCCCATGACGCGTCGCTTGCCACCGGCTACGTTCCCGGCGGCATCTCCCCGCTTGGCGGTCGCCGCAAGCTCCCCACCGTCATTGATGAGACAGCCACTCTCTCCGACACTGTGTTCGTCTCCGGTGGTCGCCGCGGGTGGGACATCGAACTGTCACCCGCTGATCTGGTTTCGCTTTGCGACGCCACGGTCGCCGACATCGCCCGCTAATCCTGCGGCTACTCCTGCAACCTCCCCGCTGATATGGCCTTAGAACAGCTCCTCGTTGTGGCCGGGTACCGCACCATCGGGCTCATCCAACAGGTGCGGCCCTTCATTCGCAACATTGCCGACGGCGCGGTTGACCGGTCGGATGGTCAGCTTTTCCACCACCTCGGCGCTGGTCACGCCAACATCTCCGTTTGCTGCCCAGGCCGAGAGATCCAGCCAATCGCTGACTTCATCGTCGGCAAGCACGCGCGGCATACGATGATGCAGATTCGCGAGCTGTCCCACGGCGTCGGTGGTGAGAATTGTGGCGGAGACTATATCTCCCCAGCGTGCCCACAGCCCCGCGACGGTGAAAAGTGGTGCATCATCACCGAAGCTGACGAAGTAGGGCTGGCGATTTTTCCATTCATACCAACCGTTCATGGGGATTGCGCAGGGAAGGCCGTCCTGGAAAGTCGGTTTGGACTGCCAGGTTTCCGCACGGGCGTTGAAGAAAGGTGTCGTTGGCACTTCGCGGGCCCACTGCGGAATTAAACCCCAGCGCACGGTGGCTGCAATGGTTCCTGTGCGGCCGGGGTGCTCGCGGGCAAGAGCGACTATTGGCATGGTCGGGCCGATGTTGTAGCGGGAGGTGGGCAACGGGCCGTCGGCACGCACGGGCGCCAAACCGGGAATTTCAGCCGTGGTGCTGAGCAGCTTTTCGGCGACTGTGAAATTGACGAAACGACCACACATACCAACTGATTGTGCCGATGTCTCCCCCTCTAGTCGAGGTATGGAGTGAAAGTGTTCCATAATTGGTTGTGTGTGTTCCCAAAATCAGAATTGGTCCGCCCCTACTGTAAGTGTCGACGGTGCCGAATCCGGTCGACAGCCTTTTAGCGCCACGGTGCAGATTGCCGGCTCGAAGTCGATTACGAACCGTGCTCTTGTCATCGCGGCGCTATCTTCGACCCCATCGGTTATCCATGGTGCTCTGCGCTCTCGCGATACCGATCTTATGATTCGCGCACTGCAGGCCCTGGGAACTGACATCAGTGCCGACTCGACATATTCGGGTTCCCCGAACCACACGCTCCGTGTCACTCCACGCATGCTCCGCGGTGGTGTCGTGGAATGTGGCCTTGCAGGTACGGTTATGCGCTTCGTGCCGCCTATCGCAGCTCTGGCACAGGGGTCGGTGTTCTTCGAAGGCGACGTAGAGGCCAAGGCTCGCCCGATGTCAGCCGTGCTGGATGCCCTGCGCAGCCTCGGTGTGAACATCGCTGGAAATGGGCTTCCTTTCACGGTCAATCCACAGGGTCCGAACCAGGGCAACCGCCTCGGTGACTCGGTCCAAGAGCAAGATCTGCCGGACATCGGCGGCGAAGTGGAAATTGACGCTTCGGCCTCAAGCCAGTTCGTCTCCGGCCTGTTGCTGTCAGCGCCGCGCTATGGCCGTGGCCTCGTACTTCGCCCGACCGGAGAGATTCCATCCCGCCCGCACATTGACATGACCCTGGACATGCTCCGTGAGGCCGGTGTGCAGGTCGACGAGACCACGGCCGACGCACCTGAGGGATCACGCACAACGTTCACCATTCACCCCACCGAAATGATGGGTCGTACTTGGCAGATCGAGCCCGACCTGTCCAACGCTGCCGCCTTCCTGGCCGCTGCAGCTGTCACTGGTGGCAGCGTCACCGTGCCCGACTGGTCAGAGCACACCACGCAGCCGGGCGACCGCATCCGCGAGATCCTCACCGCAATGGGCGCTACCGTGACGTTCAACCGTCACGAGGGTGGCCGCACCAGCCTCACCGTCGTGGGCCCAAAGCCGTCAGAGCTGCGCGGAATCACGATGGACATGTCCGAGATTGGCGAGCTGACCCCAACGGTCGCTGCCATCGCCGCCCTGGCCACCACCCGCACCGAGCTGACGGGTATTGCACACTTGCGCGGTCACGAAACCAACCGTCTTGCCGCGCTCACCACGGAAATCAACCGCCTCGGTGGTCGCGCTACGGAGCTTGACGACGGCATTGCGATTGACCCCGTTCCGCTCCACGGTGGCCTCTGGCACAGCTACGCCGACCATCGAATGGCCACCGCTGGTGCCATTGTTGGCCTGCGCACGGAGGGCGTGGAAGTCGAAAACATCGGTACCACCGCTAAGACCATGCCTGGATTCGACCTGCGCTGGCTGGAGATGCTCGGACTGGCCTCCCCCAGCCCTAGTTCGTTGGAAAAGTCGGTCGACACTCGACTTGATGGCATGGAGGACGGAACCGAGGCAGGGAAATAACAGTGGCGGCACGCAGGCGTGGACGGCAATGGGACGAGTCCGATGTACGCATCCGCCCCGGTAGAGGGTCTCGGCCACGGACGAAGGATCGCCCTAGCCACGCAGATGCCCACTGGGGCATGGTGGTGACCAAGGATCGTGGTCGTTGGGGTGTAGTCCTCGATAACAACGCTGATGTTGCAGTGACATGCATGCGTGCCCGCGAGCTCGGCCGCACCAATATCGTTGTCGGTGACCGTGTCGGTGTCGTCGGCGATGTCAGCGGCCGTGAGGGCACACTGGCCCGCATCGTCAAGCTGGCAGAGCGCAGCACGGTTTTGCGTCGCACCGCCGATGACAATGACCCGTATGAGCGCATTGTCGTGGCCAATGCCAGCCTGCTACTCATTGTGTGTGCAGTCGCCGATCCTGAACCCCGCACCGGTTTTGTCGAACGCGCGCTGGTCGCGGCCTACGCCGGCGGTGTCCGTCCCGTGCTCTGTCTGACTAAGTCTGATCTGGCTGACCCAGAGGAATTTGCCGGGGAGTTTTCCGCACTCGGAGTGGATGTCGTTGTCTGCGGTATTAACGATGACTTGGCTCCTTTGTCAGAGCTCATCGATGTTCCAGAACGAGTGACAGCTTTGGTTGGGCATTCCGGTGTTGGGAAATCAACCCTCGTCAACCGGATTGTTCCCGAAGCCAACCGTGAGACCGGCGAAGTCAGTGGTGTGGGTAAGGGCCGCCATACCTCCACGCAGTCGGTGGCACTGATGTTGCCGTCGGAAAGCGAAAACAGCGCGCCCTCGTGGATCATTGATACCCCGGGCATTCGTTCCTTTGGCCTGGCTCATGTGACACCGGAGACGCTACTGGCAGCGTTTCCAGATATCCAGGCGGCAACAGATGGATGCCCACGTGGTTGCACCCATTTGGGACCACCCGCGGATCCAGAGTGCGCCCTGGACAAGTTGGAGGGAGTTCAGCACCGTCGAGCGATGGCAGTGCGTCGTCTATTGATCGCTATCAGCGACAACGAGGACTGGGAGCTGGACATTGAAAGAGACTAGCCACACCAATTCTGCGGAGACGCCCTCTGAAGCCTCGGCAAGTGCTGAGTCGAACAAAGAGGACTCCGGTCTCTACCCCGCTCCCGGCAGCTGGATTCGACTGTGCATCTACACGCTTATCGTCGGTCTTGCGACGGGGCTCGGAGCAGCCGGGCTCGCGCTGATTATGCACGGGATCGAGTACGCGGTCTACGGGCAGCACGAGGGTGACGTAGCGGTCGTGACCGATGGCACCACCGGCCTACAGCGCTTTGTCGGGATCGTGTTGGCGGGGCTGATTGCAGGACCAATGTGGGCCGCTTTGCGCACAAAGGCGAAGCCCATTGAAAGCGTTGAGGCGGGCATGCACGGCCGTCTCATGCCTGTGTGGTCGACTCTTGTCAATGTGTTTTTGCAGATGGCGACCGTAGCCGCAGGTGCATCCATGGGACGCGAGAATGCCCCGCGTGAGCTAGGTGCAATGGTGGCCTCACAGATGTCGCATCGACTACGCATCGATCCGCTACACCGCCGTATTCTGGTCGCAGCAGCGGCCGGTGCCGGCCTGGGGGCGATCTATCACATCCCGCTGGCTGGAGCGGTTTTCTCGTTGGAGATTCTGCTGGGCTCACTGAGCATTACCGCGGTGATGGTGGTGCTGGCGTGTTCGGCCATTGCGACGGTGACGTCGGGCATTGTGGTCGGAAGTAGCCCGCTCTACAGCCCAATCAATCTCTCAGACGGATGGGGCAACCTCGGTGCGGCACTGCTCCTCGGTGTTATCTGCGGCGCCATTGGCTACGCATTTCGCATTCTCAGCTCGCGGGTGTTAGACAAGGCACCGACTGGCTGGCATTCTGCCTGGGCCATCCCCCTCGCGTTCACGCTAGTTGGTGTGATTTCACTGTGGGTTCCAGAAGTCTTGGGCAATGGCCGTATCGCTGCGACCACAGTTCTCATGGACCGCCCGCTGCTGGGTTTTGCTGTCATCCTGCTGATTGCGAAAGCTATCGCGGTTCTCGTTACTTTCCGTTCGGGGGCCGTCGGTGGTCTCTTGACTCCCGGCTTTGCCCTTGGCGCGCTCAGCGGTTTCATCGTCGGCTGCTTCGTACAGCCATTGATGCCCTCAGTTCCGCTGAGCGACTTTGCGATTCTCGGCGCGGCGGCCTTCCTGTCGGCGTCCATGGCAGCTCCACTGTTCGCACTGATCGTGACCGTGGAGTTTACCGGCCAGAATTCCTCGGCTTACTTAGCGCTCTTCCTCGCTGGTGCAACTGCGACACTAACTGTGACCATAATTCGCGCCTGGCTACGGCTCCCCCACAAGCAATCAATGCCATGGAACCGCAAACCGGCAGCCGCAGCTGCGATCCGCAAGCGGGTCGAGGGCTAACCGTGCGCAGCAGTGTGCGTTGAGCGACCTGTATAGGCTCGGACAATTTCCCGGACGCCTGGGCGAAGACGGCGGAGCATTCGCAGCCCCGTCGCTAAGCCCTTGCGTTGCGGGGAACTGGACTGGAGCTCCGCTTCAACCTGCGGATACTTCTTGAACGCCGCCTCCGAACGCACCTCTGGGGCGTTGTCCGGGTCAGCGACTAAGAAGCGATCCGGCAGCGACAACTTTAGTAGTGTGCGCTGGACCTGGAAGAACTGCTTCGGGAACGACCCCGTGTTGTATGGCAGGTCGTATTCCCGGCAAATCTGCTGAACCTGCTTCGAAATCTGCGCGAGCCTGTTGGATGGCATGTCTGGGAAGAGGTGGTGCTCAATCTGGTAATTCAGATTTCCCGAGAGCACCGACAACGCCAGCCCACCGTGGAAGTTCGCCGAGCCCAGCATTTGGCGCAAATACCACTCACTCTTGTCCTCGGTGTTGTACTGCTCTTTGGTGAAAGTCTCGGCATCATCCGGGAAGTGTCCGCAGAAGATGACAGCGTAGGCCCACAGATTACGGGCGAGGTTGGCCATCATGTTCGCAAATGCCACTTCGCGGTAACGTGGACCCGCCATCGCCGGGAAGAGAACGTAGTCCTTGACCACCTGGCGCCCCGACTTGTTGAGAACCTCCATGAGCTGCGGCCGGGCCTCATCCCAGGATTTCTTGCCTGCGAACACACGCCCGAGCTCAACGTCGTAGAAAGCCACTGCCCATTGGAAAAGGCTGGCCAACACCACGTTTGTCACCGGCTGCAGCAGCGTCGAAGGCTTCCAACGGCGGTCACGAGTCACCCGGAGAATGCCGTATCCCACATCGTTGTCCATACCGAGCACATTGGTGTACTTGTGGTGGACAAAGTTGTGGGAGTGCTTCCACCCGCTGGATGGGCAGGAATTGTCCCACTCCCAGGTGGCCGAGTGAATCTCGGGGTCATTCATCCAGTCCCACTGACCGTGCATAGTGTTGTGGCCGATTTCGAGGTTTTCCAAAATCTTTGCCAGCCCCAGCGCTGAGGCACCCGCCCATTTGAAACCCCAGTGCGCGGTGTTCTTCCACGACTTCGGCAGCATCCCTAGTTTGTTTAGGGCCATGCCTGCGGTCGGCACCATCAGCAGACCTCGACCAGTCACCTCAAGGGTGCGCTGAATGCGGATGAGCGTGCGGATGTAGCGAGCATCCTTCTGCCCCAGCGAATCGCGGTGTTGCTTTTCGATTTCCGCAAACCGACGCCCAATCTCTGCGACGTCTTCTTCGCTCAAGTGCGCATACGATGCGATATCGGAAATTGCCATGGGAAGGGTCCCAACTCCTTTAGGTAGTTTCTCCTGGTTAATGTAGGTTGAGATAGATGTGGGGCGAACTTACAGTTCGATACGCGCGTGCCCCGCCGGCGCACAGACGCACGTTCGGACCCGCTCGCCCGCCACAAACGTCGCACCGGTGCGGATGTCCCGCGCTGTGCCGTCGGAGAGTTGCTGCACGCACGTCGCACAAATTCCCATCCGACAGCCGTACGGCAGGTCGACCCCGACGCTCTCGGCCGCCTCCAGGATGGTGGTTGCACCGTCTACGTCGATATCGCCTCGGCTGCCGAAACTCACCGTGCCGCCGACCTCCCCCGCCGCCGAGCGGTCAACGGTGAAACGTTCCGTCCGCAGCCCGGGAAACTCCGGCTCAAGGTTTTTCAGCAGTTCAACCGGACCACAGGCATAGGCGCTTGCCGACGATGCCAGCGCTCCAAAGTCACCAATGATGTCGGTAACCGCAGCAGCGTCAATCCGCGGTTGCGCCTCCGTATTCCGGGCATGCAGGCGATACTTCAACGCACTAATAGCACTGCGCTGTTCCATCTCCCGGAGTTCGTTGACAAACACAGCTTCTGCTTCGCCGCGGTAGGAGTGAATGTGTTCGACTTCCACTGATGCTTTGCGAGCTGAAAGATCACGCAGCATGGACATCACAGGAGTTACGCCGGAGCCTGCGGTAACAAAAGCAATGCGGGCTGGGAGTGGCTCCGGAAGATGGAAATCTCCAGCCGGGGCAGCCAGGCGGACGACAGCACCCGGTTTTACATTGGCGACGAGATGTTGGGACACGTAGCCGTCGTTGAGTGCACGAATGTTGATAGTCAGCAGCCCGTCATGAGGCCGCGGTGCATTTGTCAGTGAGTAGGAACGCCACAGGTATTTCCCCTTGACCTCTACGCCGAGTCCAATGAACTGACCTGGCTTGAAGTCTGTTGGCATCCCCCAACCCGGACGGATTATCAACTCTGCTGAAGTAGGAGATGTGGGATTAATGGCCTCAATCTGACCGCGCAGCTCGCGACTTGACCACAGCGGATTTAGCAAATGCGTGTAGTCATCGGGCAAAAGTGGCGTGGATAAATGCTTCAATACCCGGGAAACTTTGGTCTTAAGCCCCATTCTTGGCCCTCCTGACTGTCACGGGAGAACAAGTAATAACACTGTTCATCAGCGGGCGTTCCCCGCCCGATCCATTATTACGTGCCCGTAGGTTACTTAGACGTAGACTACGGAGCGGTAAGTTATTGGTCAAGAGAAGCAAATGATTTTGACACAAATAGCGAAATTGTCATTACCCCCGCTTTCCTGCGAAACACCCCCTTTGACATGGAGCTTATCCACACAAAACAATCCCGCCTTTTATACCCCCGCAGAAAAAACTTGTGCCATACAAAAGGGGACTGGGTTCCAAACCCAGTCCCCTTCTTCAACACCAAGCACGCGCTACTACAGGAAGTCGACCACCATGCCGAGCTCAGCTACGTCATACCACGCCAGCGGAATCTCCAGCGCATCGCCGACAGTGAGCTCCGCATCCTCGTCACCGAGATCTGCCTTATCGACGGCTTCAATCGCAGCCTCAACCTTGCTTTCCGCCTCTTCCACATCAATGTGGAGCGCTGCAACGTCGGCAAGCGAAATTGGGCCGCCGACCTTAACCACAGCATCGCCCATATCCGACTGCGGTTCCGCCTCCACATCGACGGAAATGACTACTCGGCGGTGCGGGAACTTCTCTTCTGCAGCATCGAGCAGACGAAGCGACGCACGCGCAGCCTCATCAAAGGCCACATCTGCCAGTTCCTCATCATCGCCCTCAGTAAAGAAATCGCGCAGCGCCTCAGTGACAGCAAAGCCCCAACCACCGCGGGCGTGGAAGAGCTCATCCTCCTTCAGCGCCTCAAGCATAGAGAAAGTCGCTGGGATATAGACACGCATTAGAACTCGCCCTCGAGACCCAGTAGACCGGCAATCTCGACCACTGCGCGGTCGAACTGCTGATAGAAGACTCCCACCATGCCGTTAGAGACGGCAGCATGGATGTTCTCAATCGAATCATCCACCAACACACAGTCCCGGGCCGGCAGTTCAATAGCCGCAGCAGCTGCATTAAAAGCCTCTGCCGAAGGCTTCTCATGGCCAATTTCACCAGAGAGCACAACTGCGTCTACCAGGCCCTCATCTTCGAGCTTGCGAATCGGATCCGCCGATGGGCCACCTGGGTCATTCGACAGGACTGCCAGGCCAACACCATTTGCACGCGCCTCTACCAGCAAATTACGCCAACGTGCCTGGTCTTCATCCGTACCGTCGAGGACACCACAGTAATCGATAATCATTCCGCGCATGGCCTGTAGTTTATCGCATGACCTGCACGTTTGCCTTTTTTCCAGTTCAGCGTGTTAATTGGCTGTTCATTACGCCAATTTATAGACGACCAGAACGGCTTTGACGGAAACCTATAGGGCTATTAACAGCGAGACACTCAGCCCACTTCGCGGCTGTATCTTCTCCCCACCCCCATGCCAGCCGTGAATTCCCCTTCACAAGCTGCACACTTAAAGCACTTGTAGGACAATGGTCTTCAGCAAGGGGGAACTTGCCAATGGAGAGTTTTTAGGGGGATTAATCCATGGCACCAACGTCTCACGTACCAAAATCTCAGACACCGATGCCTTACGCGCTGTCGCACGCCGCTGAGCACCGCTCCAGTGGCAGGGAATCCATTGAACCGGCAACGGGCTTTTCGCTTCTCCACACAATTCAACTCGGCCAGTCAGCTAATGCCGCCGCCTCTCAAACCGCAAAAGTGGCACCGACCTACAGCGGATGCTCGGCTGCCACCGGAGCCGCTGTCATGACGGCATTACCGCCCGTCGCGGCCGCTCCTGCTGCAAAAAAGACGCCGCAAACACCGCACGTCGTCCAGCACTGTGAACAGAATCTGAGACAGGAGCTTGGCACGATTACTCGCCGCGTCTTCGACATCATCGCGGGTCGCAGGCGAGTCAACGATCTACGTCGCATCAATATCGACCCGATTATTCACGCTGCGATACTCACGCTGTCGAAGAACACCAGCCTCAAGGGTGTCGCGTTGCAATCCTTTCACGCCAGCGCTTCCGCGGACGGCAAGAAGGTCGAGTTCCTGGGTAGTTGCCGTGTCGGTCCGCGCGTTCGCGCGTTCACGGGCACTTTCCGCCGCGGAACAGCAAAAACGCGGCCATGGACCATGACCGCGTTTCGGGTGCTTTAGTGCTTAGCGACGGCGCTTGCGAGCCGCCTTCCGACGCTGCGCTCGGTTGCCCTCAGACTCTTGATCCACGCGCTGCTGCTCTGCACTGCCGTCCTCGCTGGGACCGGAGTAGGTCATCTGCTGATTTTGCTCAGCAGCTTCCGTCGGCAGAGCTGGAGCCTGATTCTCCTGTCCCTCAGTGTTTTCCACTGCGGGCATAACCTGCTTACGGATTAGGAACAGCTGACGAACCGATTCTTCCTTGATGCCGTCCATCATCGCGGTGAACATGTCGTAGCCCTCACGCTGGTACTCCACCAGCGGGTCAGCCTGGGCCATGGCGCGCAAGCCAATGCCCTCCTTGAGGTAGTCCATCTCGTAGAGGTGCTCGCGCCACTTCTGGTCCATGACGTTCAGGATGGTGAAGCGCTCGATGTTGCGCATCTGGTCGTCGCCGCCAATTGCGGAGACCGCATCCTCAAGCTGGTCGTAGCTGGCCGAGATGTCCGCGTGCAGAGCCTTGGACAGCTCATCGGCCGAGAGGTCACCCGGGGTACCGAAGTCAGAGCCATCAATGAGCTCTTGCGCGGTAAACGTCGGGCTATAGAGCTGCTCAAGGGCATTCCACAGCTCGTCGAGGTCCCAATCCTCCACGTAACCGTCAGCGGTGGCACCGTTGACATACGCATCGACTACGTCGTCCTGCATGTCACGGACCTGAGTCTTCAAATCCTCACCTTCGAGGATGCGACGGCGCTCAGCGTAGATGACCTTACGCTGCTGGTTCATAACCTCGTCATACTTCAGAACATTCTTACGGATTTCGAAGTTCTGGCTTTCCACCTGAGCCTGGACGCTCTTAATGGAGTTGGAGACAACCTTGGAGTCGATAGGAACGTCATCCGGGACATTCAGAGTGTTCATCAGCGCTTCCATGCGCTGACCGTTGAAGCGAACCATGAGATCATCGCGCATGGACAGGTAGAAGCGGGTAACACCCGGGTCACCCTGACGACCGGTACGACCACGCAACTGGTTGTCAATGCGGCGTGACTCATGACGCTCAGTACCCAGGACGTAGAGGCCACCGGCCTCACGTACCTTGTCAGCTTCTTCCTTCGACTGCTGACGAACACGCTCAATCTCAGCGTCCCACGCCTCTTCGTACTCTTCCGGAGTTTCCACCGGGTCCAGACCACGAGAGCGCAGATTCAGGTCAGCGATGATGTCCGGGTTACCGCCCAGCACAATGTCAGTACCACGACCGGCCATGTTAGTTGCCACGGTAACGCCTCCGAGACGACCCGCCACTGCGACAATCTCAGCTTCCTTCTCGTGGTGCTTAGCGTTCAGCACAGAGTGAGGAATACCTTCGCGCTGCAGGAGCTTGGAAAGGTACTCGGATTTCTCAACTGACGTCGTACCAACGAGAACTGGCTGGCCCTTTTCATGGCATTCGCGGATGTCCTCGACAACAGCGGCAAACTTTGCCTCCTGCGTTTTGTAAATCAGGTCGGGCAGATCCTCACGCTGCTTCGGGCGATTCGGCGGAATCGACATGACGTTCAGCTTGTAAATCTGGTGCAGCTCAGCCGCTTCAGTCTCAGCCGTACCGGTCATACCGGACAGCTTGTCGTAGAGGCGGAAGTAGTTCTGGAGTGTGACGGTTGCCAGCGTCTGGTTCTCGTTTTTAATCTCCACCCCTTCCTTGGCCTCGATTGCCTGGTGCATGCCTTCGTTATAGCGACGGCCTGCCAGCACACGACCGGTGAACTCATCGACAATGAGAATCTCACCATTGCGGATAATGTAATCCTTGTCGCGGGTGAACAGCTCCTTGGCCTTCAGAGCATTGTTCAGGTAGCTGACCAGCGAGGAATTTTCCGGAGCGTACAGGTTGGCAATACCCAGCTGATCCTCAACGAATTCAACACCCTCTTCACGAATACCGATGGTGCGCTTACGCTCATCGACTTCGTAGTGAATGTCGCGCTTCATACGCGGCACGATCTTGGAGAACGCCAGGTACCAGTGCGGATCGCCATCCGCTGGACCGGAAATAATTAACGGGGTACGGGCCTCGTCAATCAGAATCGAGTCAACCTCATCGACGATGGCGAAGTGGTGCCCACGCTGCACCAAATCGTCGAGCGAATGCGCCATGTTATCGCGCAGGTAGTCAAAGCCGAATTCGTTGTTCGTGCCGTAGGTGATGTCGGCAGCATAGGCCTTGCGGCGCTGGTCCGGACTGAGCTCAGAGAGAATCACGGAAGTCTCAAGCCCCAGGAAGCGGTGGACTCGACCCATCCACTCCGCGTCACGCTTAGCCAGGTAGTCATTAACCGTAACGACATGAACACCCTTGCCTGCCAACGCATTGAGGTATGCGGGCAGCACACAGGTCAGGGTCTTACCTTCACCAGTACCCATCTCGGCAACGTTGCCGAAGTGCAGTGCCGCACCGCCCATAACCTGGACGCGGTAGTGCTTCTGCCCCAGCACGCGCCAGGATGCCTCGCGCGCCGTGGCGAAAGCATCCAGAAGCAAATCGTCTACATCGGCACCGTCAGCCAGCTGCTTCTTAAACTCCTCGGTCTTGGCACGGAGTTCATCGTCTGAAAGAGCTGCGTACTCGTCTTCCTTGGCGATGACCTGATCTGCAATATTGCCAAGCCTCTTGACAGCGCGGCCTTCACCAATGCGGAGCAACTTGCTGAGCGAAAACACTAAATTGGGACCTTTCCGGCCGATTCACGTCGAACTTTAATGTGCAACGGTTGATTATACGACGAACCCGCCTTCCCTTCTAAGAGAAGACGGGCTCATGTGAGCAATTACTTACCAATACACAGCTCTGCGCGGTATTGCGTGCTCTTTTTGGTGAAGACTTACTTCTCGTCTTCGTCTGCCAGCTCAATCAGACCGTAGTCGTATGCGTGACGACGGTAGACCACGGACGGACGAGAGGTTGCCTCGTTAACGAAGAGGTAGAAGTCGTGACCGACGAGCTCCATCTCAGACAAAGCATCTTCCACCGTCATCGGAGTTGCGGAGTGCTGCTTGGTACGCACAACCTGACCCGGGGTCACGTCCTCAACCAGATCCTCGTACGGATCAGCCTTTTCCGGAGCCGCTGCCTCAGCCTCTGCAACCAGCGAAGCAGTTGCCTCGCCGACGGACATCGGTGCACGGTGGCCAGAACGGCTAATCTTGCGGCGAGCCTTCACCTTACGCAGGGAGCGCTCCATCTTGCCCAGAGCAGACTCCAGTGCAGCGTAGAAGCTATCTTCCTTGGCTTCCGCACGAGCCAGGTGACCCTTGCCAGTAGCGGTGATCTGAATACGGTCAGAGCGGTCTGCACGGCGCGGATTCGGCTCGTGCTGGAGCTCCACGTGGAAGAAGGTCAAAGTCGGGTCGAGGCGCTCAATCTTCGCCAGCTTCGCCTTAACACGATCTGCGAAGTGCTCTGGAACCTCAACATTGCGCCCGGTGATGGTCACCTGAGCGTTCGGGCTGAGTACCTCGTTGTTGTCAGCAGGTGTGGACACTTGCTACCTACCTCCCGGTATGGCCACCGCCCTTCCGTGAGCGGGATTACTCACGGCGTCTACGGTGACGAGTCTTTCTGCACCCCCAGGATACAGTTCCGGGGGTAACCAATGCCACGTTCCCCTCGTTTATTTTTCGCTTGCCGACGACACCCCTGCGTCTACGCCCGGGCGAGCACCAACACCATGTCGATGCGAATCCCCAATGACGCTGCCACCAACTCGGTTTCCGCTGCAGTGGCACCAGTAGTGGCCACATCATCAACCAGAATTACTGTCGCCTGCGCACAGCGTTGTCGCAGCTTGTCGCTAATTCCGCGCTTGAATTGCGTCAGCGGCACAATGTGGCCAGAAAGATTTCGTCTGCGTTGAGAAGCCCCCAGCTCCGCGGAATCCCGCGTGCGCCCGCCAATGCGCACCAGGGGCAATACCGAACTGGAGGGGAGCTGACTGCAAGCAAAGTCGCAGGCAATTGTTACCGGGTCCCCACCCCGTTGTCGACGGGATGACGATCTTGTCGGCGCGGGAATCAAAATGACGGGGGTAATTTCCGGGGGCATTATATGGCCATCAGAGGCTAGCCTTCGTACCGCAGCGGCGAACACGGCCCCCATGATTCGTCTGGCTTCACCACTGCCCCGTTCTTTGGCCGACAAAATGAGATGTCTCCTCGCACCCGAGTACGGACCGCAGGTCCACGCTGCTGCGCGTAACGCAGCCCGCGGTGAAAACCGCACTGGAGGTTGCTGAAGATCGTCCTTGCAATCGCGACACAGCGTCCCGGAGCAGCCGCACACCGGACAGGTTTCCGGTATCACGAGGCCGATTGCATCGCGGGTAACGTCGTAAAGCACGCGCAGAAATTCCTGCGATGACCTCCCCTGCGCCATTAATCCCCTCCCCGATTTGCGCTTATTCCACAGACACCGGAGCCATTCGACCACGCGCACCCGGAACCTGGCGCCAGAACTGCTGCTGCCCCTCGCTGGAGATCAGCTCCATAACACCGGTGGCATCTAATGCGTAACGCTTCGACGAGGTCGCGGTAACCACAGGAATTGGCGGTGTCAGGTTGAGCTTCGGCAGAACAGAGCTGGTCGCACCGTCCGGGAAGGCGCTCCACATCGGGGTGTCCCCGCTGTAACCGCCCACCGTGACCGTTTGATTCGGCGACCACGTCAGCGACACCGGGGAAACGTTTTCAGGGAGCGGCAGAGCACGCGGGTGCGTCAACTTCCACGGTTTATCGTCATGCCTTTCGATGGTGGCGATATAGACTTCACCAGCGATAATCATCGCTACCTGCGTGCCTGAAGAATCGACGCGGAATTCAGAAATACCGGCGCTCGGGCGCCCCGTGCCTGCGCCGCCGTCAAGAAGGTGATTGAGCTCAGAGGTATCAACCTCCTCCTGCTGAATCCGAGATGACGTCGACTGCCGAACCAGGCGTACGACGGTTGTACCGTCCTTCACTGTCCAGACCGCCTCGGCGTCTGGAGACCATGTCGGACGGGTGAGACTCTCGCCAGTCAGCACAGGAACCGGCTGATCTTGTATTCCGCCGAGCATCAATGTGGACTCCCCGAGGTCATACGACCCAGCACGACCATCCACGGCCGAGCGGAACACGGCGGCAATGAGCTCGCTGCCATTGGGGTTGGTGCCCACTGCCGCGGAGAACACCGCGGTGCTGCCGCTGGCGGTCCAGCCGCGTCCCACAGGTGTGGCGTGGCCGTCAGCGATCTCGTAGATACCGCTGCGGTCGACCGTCCGTAACGGTGCGTTATCAGCCGGTAGATGATTCGGGTCGTAGAGCTGGATTGTGTCGGTGTCCTTCGTCCACGGCTCGTCGTGGCTGGCAACTAGTGGTTCGCCGTCGGCCATGAGGATCCACGGACCACGGAAATCTGCCGAGTCGAGAGTCCAGATAATCTGCGCCGCGAGCATGACACGCAGTTCCTCGGAAACATCACCCAATCCGGTGATTTCGACCCTGCGACCGTCCGCGTTGGACACAGGTCCTGCTTCCACCGCAATTGAGGCATTGGGCTTGAGCACGGTGGTGACGCCCGGCCGCAGTGGTGCTGATGGGCCGTTCTTCAGCTTCGTCAACAGATTGGTCGCGCCATCGGTGACGCCACGATAGAGCCAACGACGATCTGTGACCAAATGATTACCCGCCGGATCGAGGAAATAGATATTGCGAGGCACATTGTTTTCCAGGAATGCCTGACGCTCCATGACAACACCGTCGGGCAGCGAGGAAATGCGCCACTGCCCATCCGAACCAAGCTTCATCTCCACGGTTTCCTCATAGTCACCGGACTGGGGCTCATACGCACCATCAGTACCGAATTGACCAACGCTGCGACCTCGGGCAACGAAGGACTGTCGCGATCCTCCTTCATCCCTCTGGGCGATGAGGTTGACACCGTCGAGAATGCGGGCACTATCCTGCGGTTTCCAACTGGCCGCAAGTTCCGGGGTCATGAAGGCACGCATAGCTTGAAAATCATCAACCGGATGCGCGGCCGCGGCGAAAAAGTCGCGCAGGACAATGTCTGCATTGACATTCGGTCGTGGCTGAGGAACTTCAATACGAACTTGGGGCGGCTCAAACGGACGCAGCACCTGGGGGCTGGTGTTTCTCGGAATGGTGGTACATCCTGCGGCCGTGCCCAAAATGATCACTGAGCTAAGCGCCACTGTCTTACGCAGGACGCGACGAGCCTTTGACTGTTGCTGCGCCGTCATTTAAATATCCTCCTCTCGTGCCTGTCGGGATTCGCTATCGCTAGTCGGCTGCCCCTTACCCTGATCCTGGCTCTTGACTTGCGGTGCAATCGAATCCGATTCCAACTCCCGTGCACCAATTTCCTGCTGATGCGGAATCTGATCGGGCAGCGGCGGAACTTCCAGGCCGAGCGGATGCTCACCGAAGCTCGCATCAGGCTCCAGTGGCACAGTCAGGCGGAAACAGCTACCGACCGTCGGCACGCCAAATGCCTCCAGTTCCCCACCATGCAATTGTGCGTCCTCACGCGCGATCGCCAAGCCAAGTCCGGTCCCGCCGGTGCGTCGGACACGCGAGGGGTCAGCGCGCCAGAACCGGTTAAACACCAGCTCTTGCTGTTCCGGCTTTAGCCCCACACCGTGGTCAACGACCGTAAACGAGACCGCGGAATTGCTCGCCCGCACTGTGACATCCACCGGATTGCCCTCACTGTGGTCAACAGCGTTGGCCATAAGGTTGCGTAGCACGCGCTCGATACGACGCGAGTCGACTGTTGCCATTACCGGTTCATCGGGCAGGTGGAAGCGGATGGGTGTACCGGTCTCCTTAGCCACGACCGTTACCTGCTGATAGGCAGCATCCACGCAGCGACGGACATCGACCTTTTCTGCGGACAGATCAGCAACGCCGGCATCGTGGCGTGAGATCTCAAGCAGGTCATTGAGAAGCATCTCAAAACGCTCAAGCTCCTCATTCATCAGCTCAGCTGCGCGGCGAGTCGCCGGATCGAGGTCCTCAGCGCCGTCAGCAATAAGGTCGGCGGCCATACGCACCGTGGTCAGAGGCGTCCTCAACTCATGCGAGACATCGGAGGTGAACTGTCGCTGCAGACTGCCGTATTCCTCCAGCTGTCTAATCTGCGTCGACAGCGATTCGGCCATCTTGTTAAAGCTCATGGCCAGTCGCGCCATGTCATCTTCACCCTGCACGACCATGCGTTCGCGCAAGTGGCCGTCGGCAAAGCGCTGGGCAATCTGGGCGGCGGAACGCACTGGTGTCGTCACCTGATTGGAGAAGAACCAAGTAATACCGCCGAGAAGCGCCATGATGACTACTGTCGCACCGGCGAGGAGACCACGAACCAACTTAATAGTCGATTCCTCTGCAGCCATAGAGGTGACCAGATAGAGCTCGAGCCCATCAACCGAGGTAGAAGTAGGGCTACCGATAATTAACGCCGAGTACGTATCGCCGCGGTTATCAGTGACTTGGCGTACCTGATACGCAATTTGCCCTTGTCGGACTACTTCATGCAATCGTTCTGGAACATCGGCCTTAATCGGCGATGAAGCCAACACCGTGCCTCGTGGCACCGGCGCCACGAGCAGCGGTTCATAACTTGTCAGTGGCGCAGCACCGGAACCGGCTGCACGGTTCACAAGGGCATCGCGCCCCACGTTGAGAAGAGCTTGCAGCTCGTTGGACGAAGAGTTCTCAATCGCCTGCTCCACCACCGCGCGAGCACGGTCAATTTCCTCGTCGGCAGCGGTAACCTTTGCGTCGATAAGCCGCTGGGTAACAATAGTCGCCAGCGCGAAACCGAGTACCGCAATCACCATCGCGCTCAGTACCACCACAGAGGTCAGAATGCGCGCTTGGATAGACGTGCGCCAGAGCGTAACCGCCCAGGTCACTCCCCTGTTGGTGAAGTCTCGAAGCTTCGTTATTAATCGACGCAAGAATCGGCTCCCACTAAAGCTGACTGACCTTGATTAGTCACCCGTCTTGTACCCGACACCGCGGACGGTCAGCACAATCTGGGGGTTTTCCGGATCCAATTCAATCTTCGAGCGCAGACGCTGAACGTGAACGTTGACGAGTCGGGTATCCGAGGTGTGCTGATATCCCCAGACCTTTTCCAACAACTCATCACGGGAAAAGACCTGCTTCGGACGGGAAGCAAGAGTGTGCAATAGGTCAAACTCCAACGGGGTCAGAGAAATCTCCTTGCCATCGCGGAACACGGCGTGACCGGGCACGTCGATAGTCAGGTCGCCGACCTCGAGGGTCTCACTCGGGCTGTCCTCTTGACGACGCAGCCGAGCGCGCACACGCGCCACGAGCTCCTTCGGCTTAAAGGGCTTCGTGACATAGTCATCCGCACCGGATTCCAGGCCGAGGACCACATCGACCGTGTCGGTCTTCGCAGTCAACATGATGATCGGCACCGCCGATGTCTCTCGCACAGTGCGACAGACATCGACACCACCCATGCCCGGCAACATGAGATCCAGCAGAATCAAATCTGGATTCTCCCGCTCTGCTGCCTTGACAGCTTCGAGGCCATCGTCGACTACTACTGTGTCGAAGCCCTCGCGCTCCATCACCATCGTGAGCATTTCGGCGATGGCCGGATCATCATCAACAACCAGGATTTTTGAGCTCATGCGTCATATTCTAAACGTAAAGCTATCTAGTTCTGTAGTTTCCGGTTGAGGTGGCTAGCGCAGGCGTGCACTGATCCATTCCACAAGACGGTCCGCCCCATCATCCCCCGTAAGCATCAACCATGGTGACTGCCACGAGCCCCCCGCGAACTTCTGGTACGCCGCCAGCGTGCGCTCCTGCAAACCCGAGTCCTTTTCGTAGGTATCCCTAGTTCGCTGCACATCAGCGGCTTCCCGATTGCGTGCGCGGTCGGCTGCCACTCCCACCGACGTGGCCAGACAGACCTGAACGTCGGGAAGCGGAAGCTGGAAATCTCCGAATTCGGTCTTCTCAATCCACTCAACGATCGCCGAATCCTGTGTGCGAGCCAGGGAGTAGGCCGCGTTGGACGCGACGTAGCGGTCGATAATCAGAACATCGTTCTCGCGCGCTGCATCAACAATCGCTTGACGACGTTCTTTGCGGTCCAGAGCGAACAGGAGTGCCATTGCCCAGGCGGAGTCCGCAGTGTCGCCGAGCTGACCGTGCAAGGCTTGATCGGCGAAATCAGCGAAGATTGTCTGCCGGTACGCCGGAAAGGTCATCGATGAAACGGAGTGCCCTTGACTTCGGAGTTGATTGGTAACAGCTGTGACAAGCGTGTTCTTGCCAGCACCGTCGATTCCTTCGACTGCGATAATCAAATTTTTCTCCTCGCACACATGGCTACGGCCTAGCCTTGCTTAGAACTAGTAGCGGTAGTGCTCTGGCTTATACGGGCCCTCGACATCAACGCCGATGTATTCGGCCTGTTCCTTGGACAGCCGGGTGAGCTCGCCGCCAAGTGCCTCGACGTGAATGCGAGCGACCTTCTCATCCAGAATCTTCGGCAGACGATGGACAGAGTTGTCGTACTTATCACCGTTGCAGTAGAGCTCAATCTGCGCGATCGTCTGGTCGGCGAAGGAGTTCGACATTACGAAGGACGGATGTCCGGTGGCATTGCCCAGGTTGAGCAAACGCCCCTCGGAAAGCACGATCAGAGAGCGCTCTTCGCCGTCTGCATGCGGAAAGATGTACTCGGTGACCTGCGGCTTGATCTCCACACGACGGACATCATCGCGATGGTGCAGGCTATGCATGTCAATCTCGTTGTCGAAGTGCCCGATGTTGCCCAGCAGCGCGTGGTTCTTCATCTGCTGCATGTGCTCGAAAGTAATGACGTCCTTGTTGCCTGTGGCGGTGATGACAATGTCGACATCTGCGATGACGCTCTCAGTAGCGACAACGTCGAAACCGTCCATCAATGCCTGCAATGCGTTAATCGGGTCGGCCTCGGTGACCTGAACGCGAGCGCCCTGGCCAGCCAGTGCCTCTGCGCATCCCTTACCCACGTCACCGTAGCCACAGACCAGTACGTTCTTGCCGCCAACCAGCATGTCGGTACCGCGGTTGATGCCGTCCAGAAGGCTGTGACGGGTGCCGTACTTGTTATCGAACTTGGACTTGGTGACCGCATCGTTGACGTTCATGGCCGGGAATGGCAGCACTCCCTGCTCTGCGAAGTGGTAGAGGCGGTGGACACCAGTGGTGGTCTCCTCTGTGACACCCTTGACCGACTCTGCAATTCGGTGCCAACGGCCGGCATCCTTCTCCAGGCTGGCGCGAAGCATGTCCTTGAAGGCAATAAACTCATCCGAATCCGACTCTTCTGCAGGCGGCACCAGGCCAGCATCCTCGAATTCCATGCCCTTAATGACAGCCATGGTGGCGTCGCCGCCGTCGTCCAGAATCATGTTGGCATCTTCATCGCCCCAGTCGAAGATGCGGTCGAGGCACCACCAGTACTCTTCCAGTGTCTCGCCCTTCCAAGCGAAAACCGGAACACCCTGCGGGTCCTCCGGAGTGCCGTTTCGCCCAACGACGACTGCCGCAGCGGCCTCATCCTGAGTGGAGAAGATGTTGCACGAGGCCCAGCGGACCTGTGCGCCCAGCGCCGTCAACGTCTCGATGAGCACTGCGGTTTGAACCGTCATGTGAATGGAGCCGGAAATACGGGCACCGGCCAGTGGCTGCTGCTCCGCGTACTCTTCGCGCAGCGCCATTAGACCTGGCATCTCGTGCTCAGCCAGACGAATCTGGTGACGACCGGCCTCAGCCAGGGAGAGGTCTGCAACCTTGAAATCAATGTTCTTCGAGGACATGTAACGCTTTCTCTAGATTCTTTGACGTGAGATTCTTCTTAAAGAATTACTACTGGGGACGCGAGAGTTACTCTACCGCTTCGACGCAGTTTTCCAGCGCCGCCTGGTCAGACTCACTGAGTTCCCCCAGAAGACTATCGAAGACCTCGGATGCGATAGCCAACGCATCTTCCTCGCTGCCGTGCGCCTCGGAGATTCCCTCCCGGATGAAGCTGTAGTCCTCCACAATGTCACCGCCGCTAAATGGCGCACCATTCCAAATTGCAATGATCACAGCCGCCGCGAGTGCGCATGCTTTCTCATCGCTATTTTCGGAATCCACCCCAATGCGGCCAGCATCAATCAATGCACCAACACGATCCTGTGAGTCGAGATCCTGAACCTCATCGAAGAGTTCAATGACCGAATCGCTACCAAAAATCTCAGTATCCCAGATGGACATGATAGGTGGCCACGCTCCTTTCGCGCTTCGAACCAATAGCCAGTTTTCGCCTATCGACGAGCGCTTTCCAAAGAGCGCTTTTCGACGAGCCCACGGTAATCTGGCCGCCGACCTAAAAGCTGTCGCCTGCACGTACCGCTAGCCGGAAAACCGCATGTGGCCTTACCGAAGTTCTACCCGACTTTTCGTCACTTTTACAGTTCGAGAGACATATTTAATCCCTTCAACACAATTTTCACCCTAGAGAGAAGATAACGGGCATGTTAAGTTAGTTCCCAGACCTCGTAATGCAACTGTTATCTTTTTCGTTACAGGGCGACCTCACGCATGACACGAAAGGAGTACCTACCATGGTGAAGAAGGCTTTTGGAGCTCTTCTGCTTGCAGCCCTTCCCCTGAGCGCTTCGCTCGTAGGCTGCTCCGATAGCAATGCCGCCAAGGGTGCAAATCCGGAAAACGCCGGCTCTCAGTCGGAAATGGAGACCTCTGCTCCACTGCCTCCAGTTCCTAGTGATGCCGAGCTGCAGCAGACCACTGAACCGAATTCAGATTCCTCGCTGACTGAGACGAACGACAGTCTAGTATCTCGTCCGACCACGTCATCGAGCACCGAGATCGTTGAGGATCCGTACCTGCCACCGCAGGCGTACATCCCCCCGACTTCCACAAGCTCAAGTGCGACAACTCCGACGTCGACGACATCGACACCTCCGACGACCACGGAGACCACAGAGCCCACCTCTGACGACGTTTCTTCGCCGACGCCCAGCAAGCCGGTGCCACTGCTACCGGAAGATAACTCGGAAAAGCCGAACGACAGTCTTCCGGAAGGCGATGGTGGTGCAGCAGCTGAGCCGAAGCCGCCTTCATCGCAGGCGCAGTCCCAGTCGGGTACGCAAACCACAACTCCGTCCGAGACTCCTCAGAAGACTCCTTCGAAGGAGCCGACATCCCCGAAGGAGCCGACACCTCCGAAGGACCAGACCCCTTCGACGGAGAAGGACACCACTGGCGGCAATGGGGCTAGCAATAGCAAGATTTCCCCAATCCCGGAAAAGCCGAAGGACTCCGGATTCCTGGGAAATCTCTTCGATAACGACGAGGACTAACCCACCCGCGGGACGGTCGCGACAAAGACGGTTGCCCCGTCTTGGCGCGCAGTCAGCTCAATATCGACTGCGTCGACAGCCGGAACCCAGGCCGCATGGCCGCTGGGAACCTCAACCACGGAGTCGTCGTGACGCAACGCCACCGTGCCCGCTGTAGACAACACAACCGTGGCGGATTCTTCGTCGAGCAGAACATGTTCGCCCGGCTCCAGATCCCGCGAACGAAGGCGAAACTCGCGCACCGGCGCGTCATAGTCATTCCAGCCATCATCGGTCAGCCGCGACTGCAGCACCGGATCTGGCAGCGGTCGGAAAGAGAGCACGCGCAGTAGCTCCACGACATCGACGTGCTTAGAGGTCAGCCCTCCGCGCAGCACGTTGTCGGAGTTGGCCATGATTTCCACGCCCATGCCATTGAGGTAAGCATGCAGCTGTCCAGCACCAAGGTAGATGGCTTCGCCCGGCTGTAAGCGAAGGCGATTAAGCAGCATCGACCCCAGGACTCCCGGGTCCCCCGGATACTTTCGAGCCAATTCGCAAGTGGTCTCGGCTACTCGCGAGAACTCCTCGTCATCGCCACTGTAATCCGCGCACTTGGCAGCCACGGCCTCGACCAGCTCATCGAGGACATCCTGGGGCAACGTCAACCACGTTGTAAACAATGCCCGCAGAGCACTCTCGTCATCGGCGGCATCGAGCAGTCCCATGTAATGGTCGAGCTCCGGTACCGCCAGCGTCGCGAGCAACTCCTTCGTGCGCTCCACCGGGCGGAATCCGGCCAACGCGTCGAAGGTAGTCAGGGCGACAATAAGTTCCGGCTTGTGGTTGTTGTCCCGGTAATTTCGGAAATGTGCAGTGGCCGGAATGCCCTCCGCATTTTCGCGTGCAAATCCCTCCTGAGCTTCTGCCAAGGTGGGGTGTGCCTGCAGCGATAACGGCTCATCGGCTGCGAGCAGCTTCAACAGGAACGGCAGCCTGCCGTTGTCGGTGTCAATTGCATATCCGAGCGCAGCTGCCGGATCCTGCGCAATGAGCTCATCCAGCGGCGTGCCGGCCACCGTGGCCGATGCCAGTGCATGCGCACCAAACCACAGTTCCGCCCAGGGCTTCGATGTGGGAGCGTCCGCACCGGTGATTCTCGCCAAATGTGTACGAGACCCCCAGGGGTACGACTGCAGCACGGGGTCCAACAGCTCCATGCCCGTATCACTCCTCTAATAGTCACTTCTGGCGCGAGCACGCCAATCTCACCGAAGGCCCAAAAGCCTTCGGTGACACCCGGCGATTACGCAGAAAACGCCGCAATCGCACCAACTCTGGCTGCAGCAACACATACTTCAACCAATGGATGATGAGTCTCCGCATCGAGCGCAGGGCACTCCACACGAGCCCATCCAACCTCGCCGTAGTGGTCCCGGTAGTGGCCCACATTGTTCGGCGCAGCTAAAACAATCGCCCCCAACGGTAGCACTGTCGCCCCTTCATCCCCACCATCAATAAACGGGTCATAGAAAATATCGCGGCTTTCCTGGGGTTCTGCAGCGAGCAACGCGCCCACACTAAGAGACAATTCGCTTATCGACGACGCTGCCGAGACCACGCCTGCCTCAAGCATCTGTAACGATGCCAGTTCCGCTACCGGCGCCAGCGCCGAGGTCGTCGACACTGCAAGCATTCTGCGGCCTGCCACCCACTGCGCTACCTGCCGCGCGGGGTTAACTGTTTCATCTCGCTGCGGAGCACAGGCGGCAATATCGGCGTCCACCGCATCAGCGACTTCCTCCACTACCCCGGCCGGAGCCAGGGTGGTGGCACCGCATTCGGTGAGCGCGCTGGCGATGGCACCGACATAGGCGGTAAAGGACGCGGACTCCGCCATCGCCGGGCGCGGAACCACAACCGTATCGGGGCTACCGGCGGCACGCAGTGGCCCTTCACCGGGATCCACCACGACCGTGGCAGCACCTCGCCTATCAGCTTCAGCCAGAGCTGCCCCCAGTGGGCTGCCGGGGTTGTCGTCACAGACGATGACCAAGTCGAGGGCACCGACATAACTGGGCAACTGATGCGCAATTACCACCGGACAGCGGATATCGTCGGCAAGCGCGCGCACGGATTCGGCAGCGAGCTGCGCCCGACGATTTCCCACGAGGATGACCGCACTGCGCGGCAGTGAAAGTTGAGCAAACGCACCCCCGCGAGTCGCGGAAGCAGCAGCTCTGAGACCTGCACCGGCAGTGGCCATACGATAGAACAGGGCCTCTTGGCGCGGGTTATGGGAGGAGTCGAATGACGAGGTCATACTCCCAAGCATGCCTGAAAACGGGCGCGTGGGGTTGATTAACCGCGGATGATGCCGAGAACTTCGTCGACAAGAGCGTCGACCTCAGCACGCGTCGGAGCCTCGACGTTCAGACGCAGCAGCGGCTCCGTATTGGAGGCCCGGACGTTGAACCACGCCTTGGAGTCCGCCAGCTCAATGGTCAGGCCATCCATCCAGTCCGAGGACTCCGTGCGATCGGCAAACGCGGCCTCGATTTCCTTCTGCTTGGCCTGCTGCTCCTCGGCACTACCCAGGCGGGAGTTAATCTCACCGGAGGCCTCGTAGCGGTTGTACTCGGCCATGAATTCACTCAGCGGCTTATCCTGCTCGGCCAGTGCGGCCAGGACATGCATGGCAGCCAGCATGCCGGAGTCTGCGTTGAAGAATTCCTTGAAGTAGTAGTGCGCTGAATGCTCGCCACCAAAAACAGCACTGTGCTCGGCCATTTGCGCCTTAATAAAGGAGTGCCCAACACGGGTACGAACCGGGGTTCCGCCGTTTTCCACAATCATCTCCGGCACGACGTGCGATGTGATCAGGTTATGGATGATAGCCGCACCCGGGTTCTGCTCCAGGTAGCGGGTGGTCACCAACGCACAGATGGCCGATGGGCTGACCGGGTTGCCCTTCTCGTCGACGACGAAGCAGCGGTCAGCGTCGCCATCGAAGGCAATACCGATGTCTGCGCCCTGCTCCACCGTAAACTTCTGTAGGTCAACGAGGTTGGCGGGCTCCAATGGATTGGCCTCGTGATTCGGGAAGTTGCCGTCGAGCTCAAAGTAGAGATCAGCAACATCCATGTCTTCTCCGAGCACTGCCGGAACTGTCAGTCCCCCCATACCGTTACCGGCATCGACTGCAACCTTCAGGCGACGGCCGGAGCGAATGTCGACCAGCCCATGGAGGAACGCCGCGTAATCCTGCAGAACATCCTCACGATCAATTTCGCCCGGAGTGCCGGTGTACTCCGGAATTCCGTCGACAAGCAGGTCCTTAATCTGAGCAAGCCCTGTCTCCTGCCCGATTGGGCGGGCCAGCGAACGGCACATCTTGATGCCGTTGTATTCAGCTGGGTTGTGGCTGGCAGTGAACATCGCGCCCGGGCATTCCCTTACTCCGGAGGCGAAATACAGCTCGTCCGTAGAGGTCAGGCCGAGCAGGGTGACATTGAGCCCCTGCGCTGCCGCGCCATCGGCGAAACTAGCCGCCAACTCCGGCGAGGACTCACGCATATCGTGGCCAACTACGACACGCGTTGCGCCCTCTGAACGCATGATGTGCCCAAAGGCGGCGCCGATGGCTCCGACGAGGTCCGCGTCGATGCCCTCACCGACAACACCGCGCACGTCATAGGCCTTGATGACGGCATCCAAATCGGAACGATTGTAAGTGCCCACGAAAAACCTCTCTGGGTAAGTATCAGTTTTGTGAAAAATGATACTAGCCCCAGAGAGGCTCTCACAAAGAAATGCCGCGGCAAGATGGCATGAGCTGGGGCACGGCGCCCGACCCGTTAGTCGTCCGAATCCTCCGGATCGCGAACTACATGCAGGTGACCGCGCGCGGATTTCCGCGTCGACGGGTGACGGCTGGAATCAATCTTGTAGGTCTGAGGACGGTTGTCGACCTCATCCCGCAGCACCAGGCCAGTCGCGTTGCGGCCAGCTTCACGGACGGCTTCCGCCAATGCGGTCAAATCATCATCGTCCTGGGCGGGCGTCGGCACGTCGTAACGCACGAGCTCCCAACCCAGCGGTGCGGTGATGGAACGCGCGTGCTTCTCACAGAGATCCCAGCTATGCGGTTCGGACGCGGCGGCGAGCGGCCCCACCACAGCCGTCGACTCCGCGTAGGCATACGTCAACGTAGCTACGGCAGGTTTGCCACAGCCGGGCCGGCAACAACGTCTAAAAACACTCACGGCATCAAAGTCTAGACCCTAACTTTAAGTTTCGATAGTTTTTCTCCCACTCCGGGCGTTTTTCGCTTTCCGACGCTCCCCGGGGCACCCCAGCCTTACCCAGCAAACCCGCGACATGGCCGAAAGTTGACCTCACCCACGTTGACAGGCCGACCGATTATGCTCAACAAATATGAATTCATCGGCTTATACTCCGCGCTCTTTGCGACGCTCACTGCGACGCGGTCGCGGACCTCGGGGACCTCTGCTGCCGCCGGAAGTACCTCGTTGGAAGAGCCGTTCAGAAGCTTTTGACCAGGCGGTTATTGACGCCTATGCCCCATTGGATCAGCGCTGGTCCCGACAACTGTCGCACCTGGACATCGCCATCGACACGATTCCTCGCATGCAGTTGCGCCCGGACATGTACTTCCCGGAAGAGATTGTCGCTGATGGACCTGTTCCGCTGGGACGACTTATCCCTGCTGGCATTGACCGCGTAGGCAACCCCACCCGCCCCTGCGTAGTAGTGTTCCGCCGCCCCATTGAGCGCCGTGTCTCGGGCCGAGTGGAACTGGACCAGATGCTGCAATATGTACTGACCCGCCTGGTAGCGGTATATCTGGGCATTGACCCGGTTGAGGTGGACCCTAGTTTCAACGAGAACTTCCTGTAGAAAGCTTTCTCCTAAGGAGCTCCCTAGAGACCGGGTTAATAGACAAACAGTGTGTGATTCTCAAGATAGTAACTGGTCAGGCCCCATAAATTACCGGCTGCACGCGTGAATACGGGCTGCAAATGTGAAACTGTGTGAGTTTATGACACTTTCAGGCCATTTTTCGGGCGATTTTTGTCATAAACGCAGTCAGTAACTCGGATTGAGGGCTAAGCGGCAAAAGGGCCCACCCAGCGACATGCTGAGCGGACATATTTTCGTCTATTAACCCTAGAGAGCAGGAAAAACTCGTTCACCGAAAAATCCCCCAGGGTATTACCCAAGGGGAAACTGCGAGGTCGAGCGAGGGATAAAATGCAGACCCGGCTGCCCTAGCCAATCTGCCGCTTCAAACGGCGGCGCTCACGCTCAGAGAGGCCACCCCAAATACCGAAGCGCTCATCATGCTCGAGAGCAAACTCCAGGCATTCATCTCGCACACCACAAGCACGACAAATACGCTTTGCTTCGCGAGTGGATCCACCCTTCTCAGGGAAGAAAGCTTCTGGATCGGTCTGGGCACACAGAGCTTGCTCCTGCCAGTCCTGATCGACGGCTTCAAACAACCCCGAAAGGTCATCTGCCCACTCTGTCAACGGCCGAGGCTGGTTTTCAGAGGAGCTATCATTCACAGCGATGTCACCCGCATTCGTCTCACTATCCACAGCAGAGCCGCCATCAAACATGCTGGACTTTTCCATGCCGAGGGCCTCCTGATGGTTGTTGCTGCGGGTCTTTAAATTGGGCTTAGTGTGCGAAACACACATTTGTGATTACACACGTGTAACCCACCATCGGTCAAGCCGAATAGAGAATTTGCCCCAATACTTTTCATTGCCCCTGAAGCCCCTCCCCCCGCGTTGGGGATTAAGTTCAGGTTGAAGGATGGCCCCCGGACTCTAAACCTGCCACCTGAACTCAATCACATTCGCCACATGCCTCTCACCGGCACCTTTGGCGACACTTCGGCAATTCTAATCAGATATTGCCGACAAAAGTCTGACACGCCGAAGGCTGCAGACTAGACATCCGTCGAAAAACGTACTCCGTGATCGGGGATCTGGACACCCGGCCACACACGGATACCGTTGATCAATTCACAGCGCGCACCAACGACGGCACCCTCGCCGATAATGGCATCACTGATGACCGTCCGCGGGCCAATATCGGCGCCATCGGCAATCACAGAGCGCTCAATCACAGCACCGGCACCGATGCGTGCGCCGTCGAAGATCACCGATTGATCAATCCGAGCTCCCGCACCAATCTCCGCCCCACGTCCGACGACAGAGCCACCGTAGAGAAGAGCGCCGCCACCGACCGACGCTGATTCGTCGACAAGCGCTTCGCCGTGCTTACCCTCTAGTAGCGGTGACGGCGCGATACCGCGGACCAAATCGGAGGAGCCGCGGACGAAGTCACCCGGAGTCCCCATGTCACGCCAGTAGGCGTAATCAACGTGACCGTAGACGTTCATACCGCGGTCAAGCAGCGCTGGGAAGATTTCACGCTCAACGCTAATAGGACGACCAGCCGGAATCGATTCGATAATCTCGCGGCGGAACACGTAGATACCGGCATTAATCTGATCGGTTGGCGGATCCTGGGTCTTCTCCAGGAACTCCAGGACGCGCCCATCCTCATCGGTCGGGACACAGCCGAACGCGCGTGGATCCGGCACACGTACGAGGTGCATCGTGACGTCCGCATCCTTCTCCGCGTGAGTACCCAACACCGCACGCAAGTCGGTACCGCCGAGGACATCGCCGTTGAAAATCATCGCGGTGTCATAGCGCAGCTTGTCTAGGACGTTTCGGATACCGCCACCGGTACCCAGCGGCTCAGCTTCAAAGACATATTCAATTTCGAGACCCAAATCCGAACCATCGCCGAAGTGTTCTTCAAATACTTCAGCTCGGTAGGAGGTGCCCAATACCACGTGCTTCATACCTGCTGCACGAATGCGGCCAAGCAGATGCTCCAGGAATGGATGCCCTGCCGTGGGCAGCATCGGCTTCGGCGTATTCACGGTAAGGGGACGCAAACGCGTACCTTGCCCGCCGACCAGAATGACAGCGTCAGTCTGTTCAGCCAACGTGGCTCCCGCCTGCTGTGCAGCATCCGCTCCCGGCTGGAAGGCGGAGCCATGCCCAGCACTCGGACGAACTTCGGTAGTCATGAAATCGGTAACTTTCTTCGATGGATCATTCCAACAGTTAATTAATTCCTACGCTTTTTGACCGCGATTATGACTTTGCCACGCAGGAACAGCCCCAAACGCAATGCCAGTCGCACAGGTGCCAGCGCCGGCCCCGGCAGGCGATCTGACATAAAACGGTATGCCGACTCGTGATGGGCCTTTACGGTAATTTCCGGGTGCTTACTGGCAGAATGCCCCTGCGCGTGACGAATCTCTGCACGGGGACAGAAAACATTGCTCCAACCGGCCTTGCCCAGTCGGTCACCCAAATCCACGTCCTCCATGTACATGAAGTAGCGGGTATCAAAGCCATCAATCTGGTCGAACGCATCCCACCGCAGCAGCAGGCACGCGCCCGACAACCATCCCGCCGATCGCTCACGATCCATATCCGTGTCATCCCGGTAGCGCCGTGAGAAAGGGTTAGTAGGCCAGATATCGGCAAGCAGCGCGTGCCCGATACCGCTGACAAGTTTAGGAACCGCGCGCGCCGACGGGTACACGCTGCCATCCGCCTCGCGAATCAGCGGACCAATCGCTCCAGCTTTGGGATTGCGCTGCGCGCATTCCAACAGAACATCGATTGCGCCAGGGGCAAACACCACGTCAGGATTGACCAGCATGACGTAATCAGGATTGATTTCACCAGCACGGCGAGCCCGCCCCAGCTCCGCAATGCCACGGTTGGCGGCCGCGCCATAGCCAATGTTGCCGCCGGTGCGCAGAAGCTGAACATCCGCTCCGGTCTCCTTGGCCCGAGCTTCTTCCTTCTCCACGGAACCATCCGTCGAGCCGTTGTCGGCCATAATCAGACGCGTGGAGGCACTGGCGGCGGGGCCCAGCGAATCCACCAGCTTGCTCAGGTGCTCACCGGGCGAAAAGGTCACGGTGACCACACCGAGCGGAAGCTGCGAGGGTTGCGGGGAATTCGAGGTTTCAATCACAAACCTAGACCCTAGGTCAGGACTGCCCGCAAAGTGTCCTGCCACTCCGGAAGCGCATGTAGACCTACCTCACTCCATGCCGAACCATCCAACACGGACCAGGCCGGACGTGGGGCCGGACGTGGGAACTCACTGCTGGTACAAGCCACCACACGCTGCGGATCGTGACCGGTGAGCCGAAACACTTCGCGAGCCACCTCGAACCATGTCGCCTCACCGCTGCCCGTGACATGGAAGGTGCCGGTCGGTGCGCTGCTCGGTTCGGACAACACACGTTCGGACAACTCCCAGACAGCTCCGGCGAGATCACCGACAAATGTGGGGTTTCCGTGCTGATCGTCAACGACCTTAATAATTGCCGGATTGCCTTTGTCGTCAGTCGCCGTCTCTGCCAGACGCATCATCGTGGAAACGAAGTCCTTGGCCTCCGGCTGTGTGGGCCCCGACCAGACCCACGCCGTGCGCAAAATAGCGAAACGCGCACCCGAATCACGCACATTATTCTCCCCCACTAACTTGGTACGTCCATACATAGTCTGAGGCGCGGTGAAATCATCAACTCGCAGCGCTCGGCGCTGCCCCGTCATCTCATCGATTGCTACATCACCGAAGACATAGTCGGTGGAGATGTGAATGAGATACGCGCCTTCTTTTTTCGCCCGAGCCGCCAAGTACTTCGGTCCGAGTGCATTAATAAGGTGCGCCGAACCGGGATCGGATTCTGCGCCATCGACATCGGTCGCCGCTGCCGCGTTAATGATGATGCCGACGTCGTCAAGCAGAGGCGTTGCCTCCACAGCAGCCGAATCAGTGATATCCAACTGTGCCCGAGTGAGAGCGCGCACCTCAACACCGGCGGCAAAAGAATCACACTGAAGCGCAGTACCCAGCTGTCCCGCCGCACCAGTTATGGCGACAATGGGACGCCGCGAGTTGCTGTGGGTTGGTCCATGAGTGGCGAAATGCGAGACTGAAATTTCAGACATATTCTTCTTTATCACTATCGTAGATACGATTGACACTGTGTTGAGGTGTAACCGCACACGGTTGGACGGTTAAGGTTTATGTAGTTTCCGCAGCTGCTTACTGCGCTCCACGATGTGTGGAATGCCCACGCAGACTTGCAGCACAAATTATATTTTCGAAAAACGGTTTAAGAGGAGCCCCGGTTTGAGCAGCCACACGCCACGCGCGCGTCACGCACGCGATATTCAAGCGCCACCGTCCTCTGCAGAGAGTACAGCCCAGGCTTGGCCGCCGATGCTACGCAATGCGCTTGTGCTGCTCTCAGCCATTATCCTGGTTATTTCCGCAGTTGGCTGGTGGACACTTGGTAGAACCACCGACAACTTGGGTTCGGGTGGCGACTTCGGTCTGGGCAGTGAGAAGGACGGTGCAACCGATATTCTGCTCGTCGGCTCCGACTCTCGCACCGATGCCCAGGGCAACCCGCTGACTCCGGAAGAAGTTGAGCTTCTGCGTGCCGGCGACGAAGAAGCCACGAATACAGACACGATTATTGTGATTCGTGTTCCTGCCGATGGTTCTTCAGCGACGGCAATTTCCATTCCGCGCGATACCTATGTCCACACCAATCGCCTAGGCAACACAAAGATTAATGGCGTCTACGGCAACACAAAGCAGATGGTCGAAGAGGAACTCGCAGGAAGCGGCGCCTCGCCGGAAGACATTGAGCGTCGCTCGACCGAGGCCGGACGTAGAGCTCTAATTGAAACCATTAGCGATCTCAGCGGTATCACCGTTGACCACTACGCAGAAGTTGGCCTGCTCGGCTTCGTCCTGCTCACCGATGCCATTGGTGGTGTCGATGTATGTCTGAATGAGGCTGTCTACGACGAGTTCTCGGGTGCAGATTTCCCAGCGGGCTCACAGACGTTGAAGGGTGCCGACGCGCTCTCATTCGTCCGCCAGCGCCACGGCCTGCCCCGCGGTGACCTCGACCGAATTACTCGCCAGCAGGTCTTCATGGCCTCGTTCACCAATAAGCTGCTCGGCGCTGGCACGCTGTCTAATCCCGCGAAGCTGTCTGAACTGGGCAACGCCGTCCAGCGCTCGGTGGTGCTCGACGACAACTGGGATGTCACCGGATTTGCCACCCAGATGCAGGGCCTCAGTGGTGGCAACGTGAAGTTTGAAACTATCCCGGTGACCTCGATTGACGGTGTCGGTGACTATGGCGAGTCGGTGGTCACAATCGATAAGGGCCAGGTTCACAAGTACTTCGAGACCCTGCTGGGCACCAAGGAAGAAAAAGCTCCGGCGAAGGAAGAAGACGAAAAGAAGGCTGACCCCAACGCGGCTGAAACTACGGTCAGCGTTTACAACGCCACAGGCATTGAAGGTTTGGCCAGCGGCGTCTCAGGTTTCTTAACAGAAAAGGGCTACACCCAGGGAGAGGTCGGCAACGCTGAGTTCGCCGGCGTTGCCTCCAGCCAGATCAATGCGGCTGACCCAGAGGATCCGGCAGCTCAGGCCATTTCTGAAGCACTCGGTGGCGTACCGATTGTCCACGATCCATACCTCGATCCGCACCACATCTCAGTGACGATTGCCGGTGACTACGACGGCCCAGGATTGACATCAGAGGGAATGGCCACTGATTCGGGCGACGGTGCCGAACCTGCGCCTGAAGTTGAAGATGGTTCCAATGGCGACATCATCGGCCAAGAGGGCGGCGAAATTCCGCAGGAAGATCGCCCCGCTATTGACGCCGCTGGCGTGACCTGCGTGAACTAGGTCCGCCCCTTCGGGGAGACCTCAGCGACATGTTCGATGAGGTTATATTCCTCAATTGCGGCTAAGGACTCCTTGGCCTCCTGTTCGTCCAGCACGTTCATGATGAACCCGTTCTGGACGAACACCCAATCACCTGCCACCAGCTCAGGCACGTACATTGCCGAGCATTGCCGCTTCTGCCCCGCCATATCCACTGTCGCCATCGGCAGTGGACCATCGGCTATTGCCAAAACCCGGGCAGGAATTCCAAGACACATCGTGTTACTTCGTCCTCTCCGCTACAGTCGGGGCGTCCGCCGAACCACGGCTATCCGTTGTCATATTGTCCGCAGGTGCACCGGCATGTTCCTGCATCGTGAATGTCATCACTCCCGCAGGTGCCGAACTACACGGTAAGCACGGATCAGCGGCCCAGATGGACTTCTCGACCCCCGCAGCCTCTCCGCCGCCGCACAGCTGCTCGGTGAGCATACGAGTCAGCCAGGGTTCGTTCTGCGCAGTTGGTGTCATGATCTGACAATCCGTGATGATGCCGTCAGCCCCTGCCGTATAGCGATGCACTAACAGCCCGCGCGGCCCGTCAATCATCCCGACACCACTGCGATGCCCTTCAAAGTCAGCATTCTCAATCGCTGTCGCAGCATTCGGATCGCACACATGCTCGCCGAGCAGTTCCCCGTCGGAAAGCACCCGCCTCGCCCAAGCCACGGTGTCAGCGAGAAGCTGGCGTTGGGCGTCGCGTGGGCTCACCCCACGCTTATCGACGACAACCTGCCTGGAGACCGGCCCCACCCGGTAGAAATCGGCCTGCTCACCTTCACAGCCATCCTTGCCCAGCTCCTTCGAGGCATCAAACACCGGTCTGGGAGCGGCATCGCCCGGACGGGATTCCCGAACACGTGTAGGCCAATCAGCAGCCGGGAAAATCTGCGCTGCGGTATCGGTGTCGTGCCGCGCGACTGCCAGGTAATTTCCCAGCGGAGCCAGCTCACCGTCAGCGTCGACGACTGCGACGTCGAGACCGTCAAAAGTATCCGTCCAAGCATCAGAAGCATCGGGGGCGGCAAGAAGCTCCACTTCCTTGATTACCGCCGTCTCAGCTAGCGCCTCTAGGGCACTTTCTGCCTCAGAAACAAGCGTCTTATCCACTGCCGCGCGCACACCGCCGGGGACGGCGACATCTGGGAAATGCGACGGTGCCCCCGCTGCACGCATCAGAGCTTTTCCGGCACGCTTCATTGTCCGCGCCCCCTCGCGGTCGACGGCCACAAACTTGGTCGCTAGATTATCCAAGGTCGACCCGGCCACCAGCAGCTCTCGAATCAACTGTGCGGTTCGGGGAATGTCGGAAATCCTGTAGAGGTCCTCCACCGCCCGTACGCCTGCAAGATGATGCACAACCGGGCACAGGCCACACAGCCGCTTGGTGATATCTGGCACATCCAATGCCTGCTTGCCCACGAGCATCCCGTCGATACGCGGCAGCCCTGAAAGGTCGAAGGACACCTGTGTGATGGCACCGTTGTCATCGCGATAGACATCCAGTCGTGCCTCGAATGGGTCAACAAGCTCATCGAGCTGGATGTGCTGGGTAGCCGGAACGGATTTGGATGACATGGTCCGCCTGCGCCTCCTTCGCGCTGAGTGCTTCGCCATAATGGTATCTGTGCATGAGCTTGGATTGTTGACCAGCGTGGTGGAAAAGATTGCCGAGGTCTGCCCGGGACGTACCGTGACAAAGGTGTCAATGCGTGTGGGCGACCGCTCCGGAGTCGTCTACGATTCCCTCATCGCCGCATGGCCTGTGGCCAGTGCCGCGACGCAGTGTGAGGGCGCCGAGTTAGATGCCGAGCTCATTGTCTCGACGGTCTACTGCCCCACCTGCGAGGCCGAGCATGAAATTGATGAATTCTATGCTCTAACCTGCCCTGTCTGCGGCACCCCAACTGCGGATTTGCGGCACGGCCGCGAGTTTGAAATCTCCAGTGTTGAGGTCAACGCTGAGGGCGAGAGTTAGACGTCGCTTTCGCGCTCGTCGGCAAGCCAGCTGTCGATGAGCTCGCGCGCAACCTCAGTCGCCTCCTCAATGCCGCCAAGTGCCGTGTTGCTGAGCCCCACCACCATGTCGGCAGACTCGTAGACCACTCCCACCACACCGACGCGCTCAGGCTCCTGTCCCAGCAGTCGCGCCGCGGTGAGCAAATCCAGCAAGCCGACCTGATGCGCGGACAGCTTTGCCGCCAATAGTCTAGGGATCTGGTCACCGACGAGCTTGACGACGGTACCGGGATCCCCCGGACCAGCGAGAGCGTCGAGCAACAATAGGTTCTTGGCCTCCTGCACGATGGGCAGCAACTCCATACCGCAGGTGCCACCATCGATGTAGGCAACCGCACCCGTCCATTCGTCCCCTCGCCCGGCGAGGTTCGCAGGATCATCGAGGTTGGAGGGCGACCAGACCAGATGCGCAGAATCCCCAGCCTGCGTTGTCTGCCCCATGCCTGCAGATTCCAGTTCTGGGGCAAGACGCCTCAGCAGCTCGAGACCAATGCCGTCGTCGCCCATGACGGGGTTGCCGATGCCAAGAACCGTCACCAACGGAGTGCCAGCATCAGCACCGGTGACTGCGTCGGACACCTTATCGTTACCCAATGATTTCCTATCCAATGCGTGGAGAGTCAACCGGTTGCGTGCCGCGCGGTAGCCAGACAGAGCCACCAATCATCGAGGACAGACCACCGTGGTTGTGCACCGCATCGGAGCGGATGACCAGGTAGACGTGAATGATGGCGAAGAGCCAAATCAGGTACATGATGATTGTGTGAATCAGGCGGAAGTAGCCGATGCCAATCCAGTGCGTCGGCATAGCCAGCAGCTGGAAGAACCAGTTGGACTGATCCATCATCGCGTATAGCGACAAGCCTGTGAGCATCTGAATGAAACACATCACATAAATGCCGGTGTACGCCAGCTGCTGCAGCGGATTGTGAGCGAAGTAGAACGGCCCTTCCTTGCGCAGGAAGAGGTAGTACTGCATCGTGTGCCAGAGGTCTTTAACATCCTGCTTGTTATAAATCGGCCATAGCGCACGCCATCGTGTTTGTCGGTCGTGGGTAACAAACAGCAGAATGACACGCCATAGCCCCACCGCGATCCATAGGAATCCGGCTAAGAAGTGCGCGAAACGGACATATCCCATCGCGAATCCCGCGGCCGAGCCGTCATAGGTGCGCTCAGTCAAATAGGGCTGCATGATGTACCAGCCAGTAAAGGTCATCACCAACATCAGCGCCAGGTTCAACCAATGTTGAACGCGCAGCGCCCATCCCCACAGGTGAACCTCGACCCACGAACCGGAGCCCTTCTTGTTCTCCGCAATGGCCTCGTCGAGTTTCCGCAGCCCCATTGCCACGAATCCTTCGAAGATGAACTCTCCGATGATATTTCCGTCTTTGTCAATGGGAGCAAGCGCGACGCCCATGCTGCGGTGCCCGCGACCATGGTGCATGTTCGCGTTACGACGAAGTAGAACGCCTTCCTCACGGGACATCGTGGATGCCTCAACGACCGCATTCAATTCACCGCGCATGATGGCGACATCGACCGTTTGATCCGCAATGTTGAGGCCGTGCACCTTGGCAATGGAGTAACGGCGGTCAGGCGTCGCCGGGTCGTAGGAATCCGGGGTCAGTTTCATCAGTGGCGTGCCGTCGAGGTGGAAAAGATCGTCACGACGACGACGCAAGCTGACCTTTAGCGCAAGGTCGACAGGATCGCGGGAGTCGTCCGGGACAATTGCTGCGGCCTGAATGACCTCGGATGGCGACAACCAGTGGCTGGTGTGTGCGTCAATAACCGCAATAACCAGGGGGTTGCCCTTGGAATCTTTTAGTCGCAGTTCCGGATTTTCACTCACTGGGGGTGTCATGCCGTCGTCACCTTAAACATTTCCTGACCAGCCGGATCCAAAATGTGGACTGCGCAGGCCATACATGGATCGAAGGAATGAATCGTGCGAAGTGGTTCAAGCGGCTGCTCGGGATCAACCAGCGGATGTGTGCCATCGCCAGCCAGCGCGTGCTCGTATGGGCCAAGCTGCCCCTTCGAGTCACGGCCACCGGCCAGCCACGTGGTGGGAACCACGGCTTGGTAGTTGGTCACCTTGCCATTTTCAATTTTGACCCAGTGGCTGAGCATGCCACGAGCGACCTCGAGGAAGCCCACGCCCTGGCACTTTTCCGGCCACGTGGTCGGCTCCCAACGGCTGTTGTCGAAGACATCGATGTCGCCGTTCTTCAGGGCCTCAACGAACTCCGGGAAAATGTGATCTGCCAAGTAATTGGCGGTGGTCACAGACTCCACAGCACGTGCGTAGGTGCGTCCCGCAGTGGAGTTCATCTGCTCAATGCGCAGGTCGAGCTTATCCATGACCTCGTCGACCAGGCGCATTGTCTCCGGCTCCTTCTGCAGGTATGCCAACAGCACACGAGCAACCGGGCCAACTTGAACAGCGCGACCGTCGTAACGCGGCGCCTTCGACCAGGTGTACTTTTCATTGTCCGACAACCACTCGTACGGCGGCTTCGGGCCGGTGTAGTTCACAGTTGTTTCGCCGTCATACGGCTTGAGGCCGACATCATCGCCGGCTTCCTGCGTATACCAGGCGGAGTTGATGAATTCCTCGATCTTTTCCGGCTGGAATGGGTGGAGCTTGGTGTAGTCACCGTCGAGAATGACACCGGGCTTGATGTCTGGATGCACGGTCTGGACACGGGACTTAGCCGGGTCGCCGGAGTAAGTGGCGCCGGCCATGCCTACCGCCAGGAAGCTGTCGGAGGAGCGACCGATGTCGAAGTAGTCCTTGTAAACGCTCATGATGGCGACTGCATCTGGGTAGAAGCAGTCATTGACGAACTCCACAATCTCGTCGATCCAGGACTTGATCTGATCAATGCCGACTTGGTTGACCGTCTCAGAGCGTTCCGGGTCGATGGAGCACGCCATGCCTCCGACCAGGAAGTTCGGGTGTGGATTCTTACCGCCGAAGACGGTGTTAATGCGGATGATAGAGCGCTGGAAAGCCAAGGCGTCGAGGTAGTGCGACACTGCCATCAGGTTGGCCTCAGGCGGCAAGCGGTAGTCCTCATGTCCCCAGTAGCCGCCGGTGAAGATGGACAGCTGGCCGGAGTCCACAATGCCCTGCACGGTCTCCTTGACCCGGGCGAAGGTTTCTTCGTTGTTGCCCTTCCACGTCGAGCCGATCGACTGCGCGAACTCAACGGTCTTCTTCGGATCTGCCTCGAGAGCCTTCGTGACATCAATCCAGTCCAGACCGTGAAGATGGTAGAAGTGCACGACGTGGTCGTGAATCTCCTGCGAGCCAATCACCAGGTCGCGAATACGACGTGCCTGCGGGGGCGGTGTCGAGCCAATGGCATCTTCGACAGCGGCAATGGACGCCACCGAGTGAGTACCCGTGCACACACCACAGATACGACCAACGAATGCCCAGACATCGCGAGGATCGCGGTTTTTCACAATGGTTTCGATACCGCGGAACTGAGTAGTCTCACTCCACGCGGTTTTGATCTGGTCTCCCTCGCGTTCCAGCTCAATGCGAAGGTGTCCCTCGATTCGGGTAATCGGGTCGATTACAACTTTTTCCGTAGCCATGTCCTATGCCCCCTTAGTTGTCCTTCGAATCGGATGCTGTCTCGCTCTGCGTGCCTGGTGCGTTTGAAGGAAGGTCGACCATCGGTGGCTTCCGGCCTTCCACACCACCAAACGCAGCCAACACCTTTTCTTCGCCGTTGGAGCGCCTTATCTTCAGTTCCTTCACCAGTGTGAGTCCGCCATGGACCGCGGCACCTGCGGCAGTGGCAGCCAGCAGTCCAACGCCGACCGTGTTCACGCTGGACTCCACTCCAATACCCGGGATTCCCGGCAGCTTGTCGTAGAACGGAGTGAACTGGTCGAAGAAGTCCTTCTCAGTACAGCCAATACATGGGTGACCAGCACCAATTGGCCAACCGGACTTAAGGTTCCACTGCACGATTGGGCATGGGCTAAACGTGGATGGCCCCTTACAGCCGACCTCGTAAAGGCACCAGCCGTTTCGTGCGCCTTCGTCGTCGAAGGTTTTCACGAACTGACCGGCATCGTAATGCGCGCGACGCGGGCAGGAGTCGTGAATACGCTGGTCATAGGCAAACTTTGGCCGCCCCTCAGCGTCGACCTCCGGTGTCTTGCCATAAGTGAGTACGTACGTCAGGGTGGCCGTAATCACCTCACCAATCGGCGGACAACCAGAGACGTTAATCACCGGCTTGTCCTTGATAATCTCATCGACACCCTTGGCACCGGTCGGATTCGGCTTAGCAGCCTGGACAGAACCCCAGACTGCGCAGGCACCAACGGCCAGGATTGCCGTGGCCTTCTCAGCAGCCTCGAGCAGCACCTGTTCTGCCGACTTACCGCCAATGGTGCAGTACGCACCGTTCTCGCCGGTCGGAATCGAGCCATTGACCACCAGAATGTGATCCTCGGCATTCATGTCGTCCAAAGCCTTTTCAGCCGCATGCCCGGACGGTGCCATGAGCAGCTCGTTGTAGTCCATCGAAACCAGGTTCAGCACCACATCTTCAGCAGTGGTGCCTCCGGAACGCAATACGGATTCCATACATCCGGTACATTCCTGCAACTGCAGCCAAGCCACCTTCGGCTTCTTTACAGCCGAGAGCTTATCTGCGATTTCCTCCGCCGAGGGAGTCAGTGACTGCGCCGCAGCCTCACCGACATTCGGAGTTCCGGCGGCAAAAATTGCCGCCATAGTGCCACAAAACTTCATGAAACTGCGCCGTGAGACACCAGCTCTAGCGAGGTTTTCGCCGAGGGTCCCTTCCTGCCAATTCGCGCCACTAATCATTTTTTCGCTGCGCCTTCTGCTTAGTTATTAGGAATATTGGTTTCGAGGTTTTACAACTACCAAGGCCCATTGCCTATACATGGCCAAGTATAGCGACCTAAGAACAACCTGAATAATGGTGCTGCGCTGCGGTTATAACAAAATAATATGCAAGATAAATGTTGCGTAAATATAGCTCCAGGTACAGGTAGTGAACGTGAAAAACCGCCGCAGATTACAGCGGGATATCACCTATCCCCCACTAAGGTGGAGCGAAGCGAGGGGGGGGTAACGGGGCCGTCGTCAAGCATGCCGTGACGCCCCCATTGCTTCACGACGGCCCCCGGCGCGCGCTTAATCAACCAGCGCAGGGTTGACCCAACGGAGCCATTCGTCGATGCCCTCCCCGGTCTTAGCGGAGACCTCAATCACCTTCACGCCTGGATTGACCTTTTCCAGGTTGGCGCGGAAGAGCTCCATGTCGAAGTCAAGGTACGGGGCAAGGTCCATCTTGTTGATAACCACCACCTGTACAGAGCGGAACATCACCGGGTACTTGACCGGCTTATCCTCCCCCTCGGTGATGGAGTAGACCATTGCCTTGCGAGTCTCGCCGACCTCAAACTCAGCCGGACAGACAAGGTTTCCCACATTTTCAATCATGACCAGGTCAAGCGTGGCCAAATCCAGCCCCTCGAGCGCGCGGGAGACCATCGGGGCGTCCAAGTGGCATTCACCACCGAATCCGTTGCCCGTGTTCAGCAGCGAAATCTGTGCCCCGTAACCCTCCAGGCGGTCGGCATCGAGAGCCGTCTCAATATCACCCTCGATAATGCCGACGCGCAGCTTTCCCTGCGCAGCCGCCAGTGTCTTCTCCAACAGCGCAGTCTTGCCTGAGCCCGGGGAGCTCATCAGGTTGATGGCTTCCACGCCATGTTCAGCAAGCAGCTCGCGATTATGCTCCGCGCGATGGTCGTTTTCGCTGAAGATGTCCTCGAGGATGGTCACGCGTTCCACGCCGGTTTCATAACCCGAATGGTCGCCGTGGCTAGTGTCATCGGGATCGGCGAGATGAACGTGGTCATGGCCGTGATGGTGGTCATGGTCGTGGTCATGATGATGGTGGTGATGGTGGTGTGCGTCATCGCCGTCATGCCGGTGGAAACGTCCCATGATAAAACCGTCTTTCCTACTTGTGCGTGTCGACGTCGATGTCGACGATTGTGAACTCTTCCCCCGAGATTACGCGTCCTGGCTTTCCGCACGTGGGGCACAGCAGGCCATCGAGTGGCCCCACCTGTTCGCGATGCCCGTGCGCGCATTCGACAACCGCAGGTACCCAGTCAATATCCAATTTCGCGTCCCCCAAACCGGTATCGTGACTGACGAAATCCCACGCGTATGAAAGGGTTTCTGGCACAACCTGCCGTAGAGCGCCTATCCGCAGGTGCACAGTGCGTACAGTTCGACCTTCGGCTGCTCTCGTGACAACCTTCGCTAACTGCATGCTCAACGCTACTTCGTGCACAATCTCCAAACTAGCAGTGCGAACGGACCCGAGCCGCTTACGTAAAGTTGAATGCATGGAAAAGGCAGGCGCGACCGGAGCGGGGATGGGTACGAGCATTCAACGCATTCGCTGGCGTATCGAAGGTATCGTCCAGGGGGTCGGATTCCGCCCTTTTGTCGCCACCATCGCCCGGCGCGCGGGTCTCGTCGGCTTCTGTGGCAACGATGAGCAGGGCGTATTCATCGAGGTAGAAGGCCCACCGGACGCCCTCGCTGCCTTCCGCAGCCAGCTTTTCACCGAACTGCCGGCGCTTGCCCGCATCATCAATCACTCCGCCGAGCACATCGCGACACTGGGCCATGAGCGCGAGTTCACCATCGTGCCCTCTCGCCACAGCTACTCCGGCCGCGCACTGCTTCCGCCCGACACTGCACTGTGCCCGGACTGCCGCCGTGAGTTTTTCGACCCTACCAACCCGCGCTACCTCTACCCTTTCATCTCCTGCACCAACTGCGGACCGCGCCTGTCCATCATCACTGAACTGCCCTACGACCGCCCGCGCACCACTATGGCGGCCTTTCCGATGTGCACCCCGTGCGAGCGCGAGTACACCGACCCTACCGACCGCCGCTATCACGCTCAGCCAATCAGCTGCTTCGACTGTGGCCCGCGTCTGAGCTGGCACGATGCAGGCGGCACCACCACCGCCACCTCCCGCGAGGAGGTTCTCGCGCTCTTTCGTCGCGCACACGCACTGCTTGACGACGGCGCCCTGCTCGCCGTCAAAGGTATTGGTGGTTTTCACCTGGTCTGCGATGCCACCAATGACGCTGCCTGCGAGAAACTACGGATGCGCAAACGTCGACCCGACAAACCGTTGGCGGTAATGGCCCCCACTGTTGACACCGCTGCCCAACTGGTTGAGTTAACTGAGCAGGAGAAGCGTTTCCTCGACTCCCCTGAGGCACCGATTGTGATTGCACCGAAGCAGCGGTCGGGGCCGCTTTCCAATCTCATCGCACCGGGCCTCGACAGCTTCGGGATTATGCTTCCGTACTCAGGCATTCACCTGCTGCTTTGCGATCGCCCGCTCGTGGTCACCAGCGGCAACCTCAGTGGCGAGCCCGTCTGTACCGACAATGCCGACGCGCTGAAGAAGCTCGGTCACATCGCCGACGCTTTCATCCTCCACGACCGCGAAATCCACGTACCCGTTGAAGATTCGGTTTTCATCGGCACCGCCCCATCGCGCCGGTCCCGCGGCTTCGCTCCCGTCCCCGTTTCAATCACGCCCACCGATTCTCGTAGCCACACTGGCCCTGGCCCTGGCACTGGCCCTGGCACTGGCCCTGGCACCAGCACCCGGAGCACGTCCCAACCCACCATTTTCGCGACCGGCGGAGAGCTGAAGAACACTTTTGCTATCGCGCATGGGGACCTCGCTCACGTCTCCGCGCACATTGGCGACATGGGGTCGTGGGCCAGCCAGAAGGCCTACCAGAGAGCAGTTGAACAGCTCCTTTCCATGCGCGACGCGACCCCGGATCTTGTCGTCTGCGATCTTCATCCGGGCTACGCCACTACCGCCTTCGCCGAACGCTTCGCCGCCGAGCACGACATCGAGCTGCTCGCGGTTCAGCACCACTTCGCACACGCGCTTTCGCTACTCGCCGAGCACCGTCTCCTTTCCCTGAACGCGGGCCGTGCCGTCGTCGCCACCCTCGACGGCACCGGCTACGGCACTGATGGCACCATCTGGGGCGGCGAGATCCTCACGCTCAGTCGCAGTTCCGCAAACTGGGAACGCACCTGGCACTGCCCCTCTTTCCCGTTGGTCGGTGGAGATCGCGCCGTCACGCACCCGTGGCGGCTCGCCCTCGGTCTCGCTCATGCTTGGGGGCTTGACGACGACCACCTCCTGCGCAATCTCTCCAACGAGCGCGAAGTAGCCCTGGTTAAAAGCCAGTTGGCGACGGGAGTTGGCACAGTGCAAACTTCTTCTCTCGGCCGCATATTCGATGCCGCCGCAGCACTGCTGCTTCCTCGCTGGCGCGGTGGCGGAGCCATCAGCTACGAGGCGCAAGCGGCCATGGAGTTGGAGGCAGCGGCGACTCGCTACGTGAGGTCACATGCGGAAGCGCTTGGAGCGGTCAGTTCAGAGACCAAGCCAGTGCCCTTCCAGGACGCCATTCGGGAGGCGGTAGCATCGCCTGACGCTGAGCAGGCCGCATTTGTGTTTCACGGTGGGGTCGCGGGTGTCGTCGGCAAGCGATTGGTGCAGGCTGCGGAGGAAGCCGGCACCGATGTTGTCGGCGTCAGCGGGGGTTGCGCGAATAATGCGCTGTTGATGGAGCTGCTGCGGCGCGAAGTTGCAGCTGAGGGCTTTACTCTGTTGCAGCATCAAATTGTGCCACCGGGCGATGGCGGCTTGAGTCTTGGTCAGGCGGTGGCCGGCCGCCTGCTGGCGGCAACGGGCATGGATGTCTAGCAGATGCGCGGCAGCGGGTCGCCGACCAACATGTCCACCATGCGGGTGCCACCGAATCCGGTGACCAGTACCACGGAAGCGGCGGGCTCGTCCTCGATGGAGCCGATATCACAAGCCTCGGAAGCCCCGGCTGCGTGGAGCGCACTGAGCGCTGCCTCGGATTGCCCGGCGGGGACAACGGCGACGAAGGTGCCTTCATTGGCGACGTAGAGCGGATCTATGCCGAGCATGTCACAGGCGCCACGGGTCATTTCACGGACCGCAATGGAATCGTCGTCAAGTACGACACCAAGACCGGTGCCACGGGCGAGCTCGTTGGCGACCGTGCCGAGGCCGCCACGAGTGGCATCGCGCATCCAACGAGTGCCGGGGGCAGCTTCAAGTAGTGCCTCGACCAGGCCGTTGACGGCACGGGTATCGGACTCGATAGGCGCGGCCAGAGCCAAGTCGCCGCGGGCGAGCATGACGGCCATGCCGTGATCGGCGATTGGACCGGAGACGAGGATGCGGTCTCCGGCCTCGATGTTTGCGTAGACAGATCCTTTCGTAGCGGCACCGGCGTAGTCGCCGCGGACCACGCCCATCCCGGCCGTGGTGATGTAGACCTGGTCACCTGCGCCCTTCGGCACAACCTTGGTGTCGCCGGCGACGATGCTCACCCCTGCGGCATCGGCAGCGACGCGCATACTCGCCACAATGCGGCGCAGAGTCGCAATCTCCAGCCCCTCTTCCAGAATGAACGATGCGGTCAGCGCCAGGGGCCTGGCTCCAGCTACCGCCAGATCGTTAATCGTGCCGTTGACGGCCAAATCCCCGATGTCGCCGCCCGGGAACTCGATGGGATTGACCACATAGGAGTCGGTGGACATTGCCAACCGCGCCCCACCATGTGCAGAAGCTGCCGCAGCCTCGACGACGGCTTCGGCAGCGAACAGCCCGGAGTCGCCACCCTGCCCTAAAATTTCATTGCCATAGGCGTCGAAAAAGACCTGTTCAACCAGAGCTGCGGAGGCCTTTCCACCGGAGCCGTGTTGCAAGGTGACGTAATCGTCGAGAAGCCTGAACGGACGTGCCCGAACGCGACCAATATTGGTGTTTACCTTGGCTTCGTTGGTGTTCAGACGATTCTTCGGCTGCATGCTCACTATCCCTAACTTCACAGCTGGTGGCGGACAAAACTGCTTGCGTCACTCGTCCTTCGAAAACGAGGTTCGCTGCCTCTGATGGTAGTCTCGATAAGTATTGCAAACGAGGAGAAGCGTATGTGTCTTGGTGTCCCTGCCGTCATCACAGAAGTCCACGATGCTGCCCGTGCAACAGTGGAAATTGGTGGCGTCGCACGCATGATTTCCACCGATTTACTTGTTGACGAGAACCTCACCGCCGGTGACTGGGTTCTCGTACATGTCGGTTTCGCCATGAGCAAGATCGACGAGGAAGAAGCCAGACTTTCGCTCCAGCAAATCAAACAGCTAGGCGGCGACACTTACGAGGATGAGCTGGAATCCTTCTCATCGTCACAGATCAACTGAGGGGCTGGACGGCACCATGAAATACGTTGACGAATTCCGCGATCCCGCCGCTGCGAAGAAGCTGCTCGCACGCATTGAACGCGAGGCCACCAAGCTGGAGAAGCCCATCGCGCTGATGGAAGTCTGTGGCGGGCACACGCACACCATTTACCGTTACGGCTTGGAAAACCTCCTACCCGAAAACATCGAGCTGATCCACGGGCCCGGCTGCCCCGTCTGCGTCATCCCCATGGGTCGCGTCGACGATGCCATTTGGCTGGCACAGCAGGAAGACGTCATTTTCACGACCTTCGGCGACATGATGCGTGTGCCGGGGTCCGAAACGTCGCTGATGCAGGCACGTGCGCGCGGCGCCGATGTGCGTTTTGTCTACTCGCCTCTCGACGCGCTGAAGATCGCCACCGACAACCCCGATAAGCAGGTCGTTTTCTTCGCCGTCGGGTTCGAGACCACCGCCCCGTCGACTGCCGTGACCGTTGAGGCCGCACGCCGGCAGGGCGTGGAAAACTTCTCCGTGTTTTCCAACCACGTACTTATCGAGCCGCCGCTGCGCGCCATCGTCAACGGCGGCGAAACCAAGGTTGATGGGTTTATCGGCCCAGGCCACGTGGCCACCACCACCGGCACGGACGCTTTCGAGTTCCTGCCGCGCGAGTTCAATCTGCCAGTGGCGGTCACCGGTTTTGAGCCATTGGATGTGCTCCAGGCCGTCGTCATGCTGCTGGATCAATTCGTCAGCGGCGACGTTGCTGCCGGTAAGTCCCGGGTGGACAACCAGTACGCGCGCGTCGTTCGCTCTTCCGGCAACACCACCGCGCAGAAACTTATGGACCGCGTCTTTTCCCTCCGCGACACCTTCGAGTGGCGTGGTCTCGGCTGGATTGAAAACTCCGGCCTCGGCATCTCTGAGGAATACGCGGCATTCGACGCCGAGCGTCGTTTCCAGGTGCCGGGGCGCCGTATCCCAGACCCCGTGACCTGCGAATGCGGTTCTGTGCTCACCGGCCACATCAAGCCCTGGCAGTGCGCGGTCTTCGGCACTGCCTGCACCCCGGCGACCCCCATCGGCACCTGCATGGTCTCCCCCGAAGGTGCCTGTGCGGCGTACTACAACTTCGGCCGCATCGATCGGAAGATCACCGAGAACCTGGCGAAATCTCGCCGCTAGTTACTCCGTAATTCCCGCTCGCGCGAGCGCTGCCACGGCTTGCTTTACGACGGGCGCGTCAATCATTTCACCATCGAGCTGGAAGGCGCCGGTATGCGTTCCAGCGTGCTTGACAATCTCCCGGGCTCGGGCCAGCGTTGCGTCCGACGGCTTGTATGCCTTACGCACCGGTGGCACCATCGCCGGGTGAATACAGGCAGTAGCCAGGAATCCGCACCCCACTGCGTCGAGTGCCTCGAGATACTGGCCACGCTCATCCCGGAAATCAGCGTGAATGGCATCAATGGCGGCAATGCCCGCTGCAGCTGCATGGACCTGAACAAGTGCTCGCGCCAGACGCTGCGGGTCTCGGTAGTGGCGACGTGGGTTTTCATCCACACTCTGCCGCGAGGACACCCCGCCGAGTTCGGCGGTCAGGTCTTCGGCACCCCAGAACAGACCCACAACGTCCGGGTGGGTGGCAATCTGCTGGATATTAATCATGGCCTGCGGGGTTTCAATCATCGCGATGATCTTCAACCCCTCGAGCTCTGCGGGGATGGAGTCTCGAATCTTGGGCACCATGACGATGTCGTAATCACATGCACGGGCAAAGGCGACATCCTCCGCGAAGGTCGGAGTCCCGGGACCGGTGATCCGAAGAATAGTCGTCTCCGGGTCGAGCGGATTGTTGATGATGTTCGCACGTGCCTGCTCGTGATTGTCAACGGCAGCGCCGTCTTCCAGGTCAATGATGACCATGTCCGATCGTTCAGCAGCTTTCTGGAAACGTTCCGGACGGTCAGCCGGGGCGAAGAGTAGCGCCGGGCCAGAGGGAAGCCAAGGGAAGGTCTGTTCACCATCGAGGGAGCTAAAGCCTGTCATAGCTCCTAACCTAATTGAAAACTCGAATCACCTTCGCGCAGGGGCTCCCCAGGAGACAACAAAACCCGCGTTGTGGCATCCATAGAGTGGAAACCACAACGCGGGCTTGCTGAGTTTTTCAGCCTTTTGCGATTAGTCGCGGTACAGCAGCAGCGCATCGCCCTGACCGCCGCCACCGCACAGGGACACACCAGCGCGACCCGAACCGCGACGGTTCAGCTCCATCGCTGCGGTCAGAGTCAGGCGGGCACCAGAGCAGCCAATCGGATGGCCGAGGGCAATCGCGCCACCGTGGATGTTGGTCTTCTCCAGCGGGTAGTCCAGCTCACGCAGGGACTTGACGGCCACCGCACCAAATGCCTCGTTGATCTCGATGAAGTCGAGCTCCTGCGCGTCCCACTCAGCGCGACGCAGGGCCTCCTTCAAAGAGTCCGCAGGCTGAGCGTGCAGGGAGTTATCCGGACCTGCGGTCTGGCCAGCCTTGCCCACAACTGCGAGGTAGTCCAGGCCGTGCTTTTCTGCGTAAGCACGCGATGCCAGCACAACTGCTGCGGCACCGTCGGAAATCGGCGAGGAGTTACCGGCAGTGATGGTGCCGTTTTCCTTCAGGAAGACCGGGCGCAGCTTAGCCAGGGTCTCCACCGTGGCCTCCGGGCGAATGCCCTGGTCGGTGTCGACAACTACCGGGTCACCCTTGCGCTGCGGAATCTCGATTGGAACGATTTCCTGCGCGAAAATACCGTCTTCCTGCGCCTTAGCCGCACGCTGGTGAGAAGCGGCCGCAACCTCGTCCTGCTGCTCGCGGCTAATGCCGAGGTCGCTGTTCGGACCGTCGGTAAGCGTACCCATGGACACACCATCGAAGGAGTCGACCAGACCGTCGCGCTCCAAGGTGTCCTCCAGCTTCAGCGCACCGAAGGACTTGCCCTGACGAACACCGCGTGCAACGTGCGGAGCGTGCGTCATGGACTCCTGACCACCTGCAACAACGACGTCTGCATCACCGAGACGAATCAAGCGAGCGGCGTGAATGACAGCGTTTAGACCCGAGAGACAGACCTTGTTAACAATCTCAGCGGTCGTATTCCATGGCAGACCTGCCTTAATGGCGACCTGTCGAGCCGGGTTCTGGCCAGCACCTGCGAGAATCACCTGGCCCAGAACGACGTGCTGAACCTCTTCCGGGGCAACGCCGGAACGCTGAACAGCGTGCTTGACAGCATGTGCGCCGAGTTCGACGGAAGTAAGCGGTGCCAGCTGACCGAGCAGCTTGCCCTGCGGGGTGCGAGCACCAGCGAGGATAACGACATCATTCGGGCTGGGAGCTGGAAGGTTACTCATGGATGGATTCTCCTAAGTCAAAACTGATGAGTGTGGACTGACCATGATTGCTGCGTATTTAATTCTCGAGGTCAACCACGTATGCGGCTTCGGTGTTGGCCTCGATATCTGCCAGCGTCACCCCAGGTGCCAGCCTGCGTAGCACCAGGTGATCATCAGCGACATCGAAGCTTCCCAGGTTGCTAATAATCCTTTTCACTACTTTTGCACCTGTGAGGGGCAGTTCGCAGGCTTTTACCAATTTTGGTTTGCCATCTTTGGAAACATGATCGGTCAAAACCACCACTCGAGGGGTACCGGCGACCAAGTCCATCGCACCGCCCATGCCCTTGACCATCTTTCCCGGAATCATCCAATTGGCCAGGTCACCGCACTGGCTCACCTCCATCGCACCCAACACGGCCATTTTCACGGCACCGCCGCGAATCATGCCGAAACTGGTGGCGGAGTCGAAGATTGCCGCGCCCGGCACCAATGTCACGGTCTGCTTCCCCGCATTGATGAGGTCAGCATCCTCTTCGCCTTCATATGGGAAGGCACCCATTCCCAGAATTCCGTTTTCACTCTGCAGCAGAACGCGCACGCCTTCGGGAATATGGTTTGCCACCAGTGTCGGAATGCCGATACCCAGATTCACATAGTCGCCATCGCGCAGCTCTTCAGCGGCCTGCTGTGCCATCTCGTCACGGCTCCAGCCCTTGTCCATAATTGTCTTCGCAGGTGCCATTTAAATCTCCTCCCCTGCTGCCGCGTCACCGGCATCGTGGCTGGAATCGGTATTGCGTGGCCGAGTTGTGCGCTTTTCAATGAGCTTCTCGCGTCCGTCACCGCGAACGATGTGCTGGATATACACACCCGGAGTCATCACCAGATCCGGGTCGATCTCGCCGCGGCCAAGCAAGCACTCCACCTCTGCAACGGTCACCTTGCCGGATGCTGCGCACAGCGGGTTGAAGTTCTGCGCGGTCCGGCGATAGACAAGGTTGCCGTCAATATCGCCGTGGTAGGCGTGCACCAGGCCGATGTCGGCAACGATGCCACGCTCCTGCACGTAGGTCTGTCCGTCGAAGTCGGCGTGGGGCTTGCCCTCTGCAACGAGCGTGCCGACGCCGGTTGCGGTGTAGAACGCGGGAATACCTGCGCCACCTGCGCGAAGACGCTCTGCCAGAGTGCCCTGTGGGGTGAACTCCACCTCGATTTCTCCTTCGAGGTACTGGCGAGCAAACTCCTTGTTCTCGCCGACGTAGGAGGCCACTACCTTTGCCACCTGCTTGTTCTCCAGCAGAATGCCGAGCCCAGTACCGTCAATGCCCATGTTGTTGGACACGATGGTGAGGTCTTTTGCCCCGGAGTCGCGCACGCCCTCGATGAGGGTATATGGCACACCGCAAAGGCCGAAACCGCCGACTGCCAGGGTCATTCCATCAGTGACGAGGCCTGCGACAAGCTCGCGACCGGTCTGATCAGTTGTTTTTGACATTGTTCTACACCCAGCCCAGGATTCGCGGAGCCATCTCACGCATCTCAACCTTGCGAACCTTGCCCGACGCGGTCATCGGAAACTCCTCGACGACGTGGACGTAGCGCGGAATCTTGTGACGCGACAGCTTGCCGTGGGCAAAGGCCGCCACGTCCTCAGCGGTGAGGTCTTCCACATCGTCGTGCAGAATTACCCATGCCATGATTTCTTCGCCATACTTGTCATCCGGCACGCCGATGACCTGTGCATCGACAACAGCCGGGTGAGCGAACAGGAACTCTTCAATCTCGCGCGGGTAGATGTTCTCACCACCGCGGATGAGCATGTCCTTGATACGTCCGGTGATGGACAGGTAGCCCTCGTCGTCAAGCACACCCAAGTCGCCGGTGTGCATCCAGCCGTCGGCGTCGATGGCCTCGGCAGTCTTTTCGGGGTGCTCCCAGTACTCCTTCATCACGGAGTATCCACGGACGACGACCTCGCCCTGTTCACCTCGTGGTAGGGTCTCGCCGGTTTCTTCACAGATGATGCGGGCTTCCAGGTGCGGCATGATCTGCCCGACGGTGTTGACGCGCTTTTCCAGCGGGGAATCCGCGCGGGTCTGGAAGGACACCGGCGAAGTCTCGGTCATGCCGTAACAGATGGCAATCTCACGCATATTGAGCTTGTCCATCACATCACGCATGGTCTTCGACGGGCACGAGGTACCTGCCATCACACCTGTGCGCAGCAGCGACAGGTCGTAAGGGGAGCCGTATTCCTCCTGGTCGTGGGCTTCTTCAAGCTCATTGATGAACATCGTCGGCACGCCGTAGAGGCTGGTGGCCTTAGCCGAGTGCACAGCCTTGAGCGTTTCACGCGCCTTAAACGACGGAGCCGGAATGACAATAGCGGCACCGTGGGTGAAGGCAGCGAAGGTGCCAATCACCATGCCGAAGGTGTGGAAGAACGGCACCGGCACACAGATGCGGTCGGCCTCGGTGTAGCCCAACAGCTCACCGATGAAGTAACCATTGTTCAGCAGGTTGCGGTGCGTCAGCGTAGCGCCCTTGGGAAAGCCTGTCGTGCCCGAGGTGAACTGGATGTTGATCGGATCATCCGGCTTCAGCTGGGAGGTGTACTCGCTCAGGTCATCGATTTCGCTGTGCATGTGCTCGTACCACTCGGAGGAGCCGAAGTAGATGACCTTGTCCAGGCGCACACCGCGCTGCTTGGAGGCCTCGATCAGCATGGTTCGGTAATCGGAGTCCTTGTAGCGGCGGGCGGCAAACACCATACGCACACCTGCCTTTTCCAACACGTAGTTCAGCTCGTGCTGGCGGTAAGCCGGGTTGATGTTGACCAGCACCAGGCCGATGTGGTGGCAGGCGTACTGCACCACGGTCCACTCCCAGCGGTTGGTGGACCAAATGCCGATACGATCTCCTGGACGGTAGCCCTCACGGATGAAAGCGCTGGCCAGACGCAGAACTCGGTTGTAGAAACGCTCAAAGGTAAAGGAGACATCCGCGTAGACGTCAACAACGGCGTCGCGGGACGGGAATTTCTCCACAATCGCACGCAGGTTCTCACCGAGAGTCTCATCGCGAAGTGGAGCGGCACCTTGCTCGACACCGGCGCCGAACACGTGGCTCATCTTGTTGCCATCAGCATCGACAACATCCTTGCCGTATGGTGCCGGCACAGTGGTGAAGCCCTCCGGCAGCTTCGAAGGATCAGCAGTGCGCTGTTCTGCGTGGTTCTTCAATGTCGCGGTCATGGGGAGATCTCCTTGGTTTAAGTGACTCCGCATAGTGCGGAGTGTGAGAGGGAATTGTGTTCTTTAGGGGGGGGGATAAATCAGTGGTAGTTACCGGCTGTGGGACTAACCGGTTACAGCGGCTCGCCGAGCAATGGCTTCTGCTTGACGGAAGAGCGGCGCATCCACCATCTGGCCGTCAAAACTGAAGGCACCGGTGTTCTTTTCCGCTTCCGCCAAGAGCCGACGCGCCCAGTCAATCTCCTCGTCGCTAGGGCGATAAGCCTGGCGGATTGTCGGGACCTGACCTGGGTGAATACAGACGGTGGCAGCGAATCCCAACGCAGCGGCATCGGCTGCCTCCGCAGCTAGCCCATCCGCGTCGGAGATATTGACGTAGATGGAATCCAGACTGGCCTTACCGTGCGCCGCTGCCGCCAGGTGAACGTGGCTGCGGGTATGTACCGCCACACTGCGGTAGCTGCCCGCATAGATACGGCCCGGCGCGAGTGCAGCCTCTGCTTCGCTAAAGCGTGATGACGTTCCCGCCAAGCCCGCCACCAGGTCCTCTGCGCCCCAGAACAGCGCAACGACGCCATCGGCCTGCGCCAGCTCTTCGGCGCGCATGACCCCAAGCGGAGTTTCGATAAGGGCAATGACCTGGGTCTTCTCCCCCAGTGCCGCTACCAACTCATCCACTTGCTGCGCCGAGGAAGCCTTGGGCAGCATCACCTGGCGGAAAGCGGTGCCACGCAGCATGTCAATATCCGCTGCGTAGTCCTCAACCTCCGGTGGATTGACACGCACAATGGTGCGGGCCGGATCGAGGTCACAGGAGACGATAGCCTCGCGGGCAGCCTCACGGTTTTCTGCGCGACAGCCATCCTCCAGATCCAGAATCACCATGTCGGCGCGGTCAGCAGCTTTGCCGAATCGCTCTGGCCGATCGGCCGGCGCAAACAGAATTGCAGGGCCCAGCGGCTGCCAGGAGTTATGCGTAGACATGAGCCACTCACTTCCCCGCTGAAGCTGCGTTCTCGGAGCCGTCGTCAAGCGAAGTCGGTGCGCATTGGACGAGCGTGGAACGGACTGCGCGGCAGACGACGGTGCCGTCCTGGTTGCGTCCAATGTGCTCGAGCTCGACAATGCCCTGGTTGGGGCGGGACTTGGACAGGCGCTTGTTACGGCAGACGGTCTCTGCGTACAGGGTGTCGCCGTGGAACACCGGTGCGGGAAACGCCACTTCGGTGAAGCCGAGGTTGGCGACGATGGTGCCGAGCGTCAGCTGCCCGACAGACAGCCCGACAACCGTCGACAGCGTCCACATCGAATTGACCAGGCGCTCGCCTCCGAATCCCGGCTGCTGGCTCGACCAGTGCGCATCCAGATGCAGTGGCTGGGTGTTCATGGTCAGCGTCGTGAAGAGGACGTCATCGGTTTCAGTGACGGTTCGCCCCGGACGGTGCAGGTAACGCGCGCCAACCTCGTACTCTTCGAACCACAGTCCGCGCTGCACGACGTCGCGGGTGACTTCGGTTGCGTTGTTGTCAGCCATTTTTACAGCCCCAATCCGCGCGCGATCAGCATGAGCTGCACTTCTGTGGTGCCCTCGCCGATCTCCAGGATCTTGGAGTCGCGGTAGTGGCGTGCCACGCGGTACTCGTTCATGAACCCGTAGCCGCCGAAAATCTGCGTCGCGTCGCGCGCGTTGTCCATCGCAGCCTCCGAGGCAATCATCTTGGCGATGTACGCTTCACGACGGAACTCTGCGCCCGCGGCCATCTTTGCGGCTGCGTCGTACCACGCCATCCGTGCGGCATGCGCACGCGCTTCCATACGGGCAATCTTGAAGGAAACAGCCTGGTATTCACCAATCGCACGGCCCATGGAGTGGCGCTCCTTGGCGTGGCGGACCGACTCATCAACACAACCCTGCGCAGCACCGGTGGCAAGCGCTGCGATTGCGACACGCCCCTCGGCCAAGATGGACAGGAAGTTAGCGAAGCCGCGACCACGGGTGCCCAGCAGGTTCTCCTGCGGGACGCGAACATCGGTGAAGGTCAGTGGGTGGGTGTCGGAGGCATTCCAACCGACCTTGTCGTAAGCCGGTTCCGCGACAAAGCCCTCCGTGCCACTCGGCACGATGATGGTAGAAATCTCCTTCTTGCCATCTTCCTTCTGGCCGGTGACTGCGGTGACAGTAACCAGCGAAGTAATATCCGTGCCGGAGTTGGTGATGAACTGCTTGGCGCCGTTGATGACGAAATCATCGCCGTCTTCACGGGCTGTGGTGCGGGTGGCGCCGGCGTCGGAACCTGCATCCGGCTCGGTGAGACCAAAGCCAGCGAGCTTCTTACCAGCAGTCAGCTCGGGCAGGTAGGTCTCCTTCTGCTTGTCATTGCCGAAGTGGAAGATTGGCATGGCGCCCAAACCAACGCCGGCTTCCAGGGTGATAGCGACCGACTGATCGACTTTAGCCAGCTCCTCCAGGGCGATACCGAAGGACAGGTAGTCACCGCCCATGCCACCGACTTCCTCGGGGAATGGCAGACCGAACAGGCCCATTTCGCCCATCTGCGAGACAACCTCGTACGGGAAAGTGTGGTTGCGGTCGTGCTCGGCGGAAACCGGGTCGACAACTTCGTTGGCAAATTCGCGAACTACTTTCTGCAGTTCCACGTATTCGTCGTCGAGGATGGCGGTTGCAATCTTGGTGCTTTCGGACATGATGAGTGCTCCTTAAAAGATTTTGTAGGTGTGGGACTTGATTGGCGTTAGACCTGGTTGGTGCGTTTCGTGTGGGTTTTTATTCCTCGGCTTCGGCCACAGTGATGACCGCCAGTTGCTGGTCACCGGTGACCTGATCGCCCGGCGCGACGGTGAAGCTAACCTCACCTGCAATTTCGGCAGTGAGAGTGTGCTCCATCTTCATGGCCTCCATGACCAACAGAGCCTCACCAGCTTCGACGCGGGCTCCCTCCTCCACCGCCAACGCGATAATCGCGCCGGGCATCGGAGCTTGGATGACGCCAGAGCCGCCTGCATCGGCTTCGGCACCGGTGGTGACTACCTCGGTGCGGGGCAATACCCAGGTGCCGTGGGCACCGGCGACGACGTACTCTTCGTGGTTCGCCGACCCCGCATTGTCGATGGTCTCGACCAGGAAGTGCTGTGCGACTCCGTCGCGGACGATGCGCAGATGTTCCCCGTCGCGAAAGACCGAAACTTTGTAATTTCGCGGTTCTGGAACGTCGATATCTTCGTTCTCCGCTTCGGCCGACAGACCTGCGACTACGTCACCGACAACGACGTCAGCACTCGCCGGGGTGCCCACAATCGAGATCAGACGCGAGTCCTCCCCTGCCCCAAAGCGAATGCGCTGCGCGGCAGGCGCACTGGCACGCCAGCCATCCGGGGTCAGCCACGGTGAGTCGGTGGCTTGTTCAAAGCGGGAAGTCAGCCAGTCCATCGCAGCGGCGAGGTAGACATCGTCCGGTGTTTCGGAGGTGGCGAAGCCTTCCGCCACGCGGTCGAGCAGACCGGTATCAAGATCGCCGGCGCGAACCTCGGGGACGTTCAGCAGGTAGCGACAAAAGTCGATATTGACTCCGACACCTGCGACAACGGTGTCTCCGAGCGCTCGGTCCAACCGCTCGAGCGCCTGCTCACGGTTTTCCCCATGGGAGATGATCTTCATCAACATCGGGTCATAGAGAGATGAGACCTCGGAACCGTCGACAATGCCGGAATCCACCCGGATTCCCGCCCCGCTCGGCTCGACGACACGTGTGACCGTGCCACCGGTGGGCAGGAATCCCGCCGCCGGGTCTTCGGCATACACGCGAGCTTCAATCGAGTGACCGGTGAGAGTTACATCTTCCTGAGCAACCGGCAGTGGGCGTCCCGAGGCAATGTCAACCTGCAGCGCCACCAGATCCAGGCCGGTGACCTGCTCAGTCACGGGGTGCTCAACCTGCAGGCGCGTATTCATCTCCATGAAGAAGAACGACGACGGGTCCTTCGCCGGCACAATGAACTCCACCGTGCCCGCGCCGACGTAGCCGACCGAGCGGGCCGCGTCACAGGCCGCTTCACCAATTGCGCTGCGCGTTTCCTCATCCAGCAGAGGGCTCGGTGCTTCCTCGATGACCTTCTGATGGCGTCGCTGCAGCGAGCACTCACGCTCGCCCAAGTGGATTACATTGCCGTGTTTATCTGCGAGAATCTGCACCTCGATATGCCGCGGGGTGTCGACGAAGTGCTCGATGAACAGGGAGTCATCGCCGAAGGCACCCGCCGCTTCACGACGGGCCGTCGCGAGCGCAGCCGGCAGGTCAGCAGCGTTTTCCACGCGGTGCATCCCCTTGCCGCCACCGCCTGCCGACGGCTTAATCAGTACCGGAAAGCCAATCGATGGGGCTGCCTCAATGAGGTCCTCGTCGCTAAGCCCGGGGCGAGACAGACCCGGCACGGTGGGAACATCGCGGGCTTCGACGGCAGCGCGGGCGGAGATTTTGTCACCCATGGTGTTGATGGCACTGGCCGGTGGGCCAATGAATTCAATACCTGCTTCCTCACAGGCGGTCGCGAAGTCTGCGTTTTCAGACAGAAAGCCGTAACCGGGGTGGATTCCGTCTGCGTCGCAGCGGCGAGCGGCATCGATAATCTTGTCGATAACCAGGTAGGACTCACGTGCCGGAGATGGGCCAATGTGGATGGCCATATCCGCCATGCGGACGTGAGGGGCGTCGGCATCGGCATCCGAGTAGACCGCGACGGAGCGAATTCCGTTGTCACGAAGGGTTCGAATAATGCGGCAGGCAATCTCCCCGCGGTTTGCGACCAATACGGTACTCAGGCTGCCGCCAGCTGCGTGGGGCTGCGTGTTGTGCGCTGTCATGTGCCCTGTGTTTCCTTTCCAGAAAATGCGGTGTCGAGAGTTTTTAGCTGGTTACTACATGCGGAAGACGCCGAAGCCCTGTTCATCCAGGGGCGCGCCACTTGCCACATCGAGGGCCATGCCAAGAATTCGGCGGGTATCTGCGGGATCGATGACACCGTCATCCCACAGGCGAGCCGATGAGTAATAGCAGTGCGACTGGCGCTCAAACTGCTCGCGGATCGGAGCTTCAAACTCCTCCTGCTCTTCCTGCGACCAGCTCTCACCTGAGCGTTCAATCTGGTTGCGACGAACCGTCGACAGCGTCATCGCCGCCTGTGGACCGCCCATGACGGAAATGCGAGCATTCGGCCACATCCAGAGGAAGCGCGGCGAATATGCGCGACCGCACATGGAGTAGTTGCCGGCGCCGAAGGCACCACCGATGACTACGGTGAACTTGGGCACGCGGGTGGTAGCCACGGCGTTGACCATCTTGGCGCCGTGCTTTGCGATACCGCCGGCCTCGTATTCGCGACCAACCATGAAGCCCGTGGTGTTCTGCAGGAATACCAGTGGGATGCCGCGCTGATCACACAGCTCGATGAAGTGCGCGCCCTTCTGCGCAGATTCCGCGAAGAGAATGCCGTTGTTGGCGATAATGCCGACGCGGTGGCCGTGGATGCGGGCGAAAGCAGTGACCAGGGTCGTACCAAATTCGGCCTTAAACTCCTGGTATTGACCTCCATCCACAATAATTTCAATAACCTCGTGAACGTCGTAAGGCACTTTGGCATCGACGGGGACGACATCGTAAAGATCGGTCTGGTTGCGAGTCGGCGAGACGGTGGATTCTGTGTCCCACGGAACTTCCGGGTCCTTGGGGAGCGTTGCGACGATATCGCGGACACGACGCAGTGCGTCGGCATCGTTAACCGCGAGGTGGTCAGTAACGCCGGAGGTCTTGGAGTGCAGTTCGCCGCCACCGAGTTCCTCTGGTGTGACATCTTCACCAGTTGCAGCCTTAACCAGTGGCGGGCCTGCCAGGAAGATGGTGCCCTGGTTTTTCACAATGACCGCTTCATCGCTCATCGCCGGCACATAGGCGCCACCGGCGGTACAGGATCCCATCACGGCGGCAATCTGCGGAATCCCGCGAGCGGAAAGGTTGGCCTGGTTGTAGAAAATGCGACCGAAATGATCGCGATCAGGGAAAACTTCATCCTGGTTGAGAAGCATGGCCCCGCCGGAGTCGACCAGGTAAATGCACGGCAAGTGGTTAAGGCTGGCAATCTCCTGTGCGCGCAGGTGCTTCTTGACAGTCAACGGGTAGTACGTTCCGCCGGAAACGGTTGCGTCATTGGCTACAACCAGGCAGCGACGACCTTCGATGATGCCAATGCCGGCGATGACGCCAGCAGCCGGAACCTTGCCGCCATACATTTCGTGGGCCGCTAGCGGTGCGACCTCAAGGAAAGGGCTGCCGGGGTCAAGCAGTTGGTTGATGCGCTGACGTGGCAGCAGCTTACCGCGGGAAATATGGCGAGCACGGGCACGTTCGGAACCACCGCGTGCTGTTGTGCTAAGCAGCTCTTTGAGCTCTGCGACGAGCTCTTCGTGGCGCTGTCGGTTGGTCAATGCTGGAGCGTGAGTCATGGGCGAAATACTTTCCGTTAATGACTATTAACTTTCTTGACGAAAAGATTAATGTGACCCCAGTCACCTCACAACAAATTTTGTTTCTTAGACCACACTTTCACCCCCGGAAGTCTTTTATGCAGCTTGAAATACACACCTCTCCCCGAGGTCGCAACATGTTTCCAATAGAGATTTATGTTTCCCCTAGAAATCTGTTTCGGGGGTGAATTCAACTGAATGTGAGCGCCCTGCACCGCACAACAAAGCCGCCTGACCTCACACTGCTGAGCACAGTGAGGCCAGACGGCAGAAGAATGAATACGGATTATTGGTTGTTAATGCCCAGCGCAGCGAGGGCCATCTCAAAGGCATTTTCCCTTGTCGCCTCGGGGCCCGCCCATTTGAGCACATGCCTGGAAGAGTTAATCAACCCAGCGGTGAGCTGGACTTTAAGCTGCGCCTCGTCGGAGGTGAGTTCGGGCTGTAGTTCACGCAGAGCGTCCACCCATAAGACCATGTAAAGACGCTGCAAGGAACGCACTTTTGCGCTCTGCTCTGGCGCCAGATTTCCCCCTTCGCGCTCTTGGACACGAATGCGATCGGGCTCCGTGACTGCAAAATGCACGTGATGCGCAAGGAGGCCCCGAAGAGTCTCCTCTGGCTCCCAATCATTGCTCTTTGCTCGATCGAGAACTGCTCGCGCACCATCGACAAGTCGGATAGAAATATCGATGAGGATCTGCGCCAACAGCTCTTCCTTGCCGCTGAAGTAACGGTAAAGAGCTGGGCCAGAAATGCCGACAGCGGAGCCAACATCCTCCAACCGAGTCTGATGAAACCCTCGGTCGGCCAGGATCGCAGCAGCAGCGGAGAGAATCTCTGCTTCTCGACGCCGTCGCGCTTCGGTTCTACGTGACATAAGCCCTTATGTTAAACGCATTGGAGCCATTTCGTCTGCATAATTATCACCAGCGCCTGCCCTCAGCGTGTGTTCACATAGACCACGGCTCGACAACAGACACACATCCTCGCCCACAGGTCCCCACACGTCCGGGTAGAGAAAAACCGCCGAGGTGACAGTTAGCACCGCGGCGGTTAGCCCCTAATCCAGTAAGGAATTAGTGGAAGAAGTGACGAGTACCTGTCATGTACATGGTGACGCCAGCTTCCTTGGCAGCAGCTATGACCTCTTCGTCACGGATGGAACCACCTGGCTGGACAACTGCCTTCACACCGGCATCAATCAGGACCTGCAGACCGTCAGCGAACGGGAAGAAGGCATCGGACGCAGCGTAGGCCCCCTGAGTACGGTTTTCTCCGTCGGCAAGCGTATTTGCGCGCTCAACGGCGAGCTTTGCGGAGTCCACGCGGTTGACCTGGCCCATGCCGACGCCGACGGTGGCGTTGTTCTTGGACAGCAGGATGGCGTTGGACTTCACAGCGCGGACGGAGCGCCATGCAAACTCGAGCTCAGCCAGCTCTTCAGCATTCAATGCCTCGCCGGTGGCCAGCTCCCAGTTCTCCGGCTTATCACCCTCTGCCTGGTAAGTATCCGGATCCTGGGTGAGCAGACCACCCGAGATAAACTTGTTCTCGGTGGTCGGTGCTTCGTACTCGGCGACGAGAATACGCAGATTCTTCTTGGCCTTCAGCACCTCAACGGCACCGTCTTCGTAGGACGGAGCGACGATGACCTCGGTGAAGATGTCCTTGACCTGTTCGGCCATCTCAACGGAGACCTCGCGGTTGACGGCAATGACACCGCCGAATGCGGACATCGGGTCACATGCGTGAGCTGCGCGGTGAGCTGCGGCGATGGACTCATCCGAGACTGCGATGCCGCACGGGTTAGCGTGCTTGATGATTGCCACACACGGGCGCTCGTGATCCCAGGCGGCACGCCATGCGGCGTCGGCATCCTGGTAGTTGTTGTACGACATCTCCTTGCCGTTCAGCTGCTTGGCGTTTGCCAGCCCCTTGGTACCAATGCGGGTCAGAGTTGCCGACTGGTGAGAGTTCTCGCCGTAGCGCAGCGGAGTCGGAGTGGATCCCTCAGCGCCACCGAGCTGCTCAACAAACCAGTTGGACACAGCTGCGTCGTAATCAGCGGTGTGCAGGAATGCGTCGCGAGCGAACTCACGGCGCTGCTCGAGGGTGAAGCCGCCTTCCTTCACGGCGGTAGCGACATCGCCGTAACGAGCCGGGTCGACGACGATGGCAACCGACGGGTGGTTCTTCGCCGCAGCGCGAACCATCGACGGGCCTCCAATGTCGATCTGCTCCACGCATTCGTCGTAGGAAGCGCCCGAGGCAACGGTCTCCCGGAACGGGTACAGGTTAACGACAACGAGCTGGAAAGCCTCCACACCGAGCTCCTTCAGCTGAGCCAGGTGGTCTTCCTTGCGGGTATCAGCCAGAATGCCGGCGTGAACACGCGGGTGCAGCGTCTTCACGCGGCCCTCGAGGCACTCCGGGAAACCAGTGAGATCCTCAACCGGGGTCACAGGCACGCCAGCTGCAGCAATCTTGCCAGCCGTGGAACCGGTGGAAACGATTTCCACGCCAGCCTCGTGCAGGTCGCGAGCCAGCTCCTCGAGCCCAGTCTTGTCGTAGACGCTAATCAGAGCGCGCTTGATCGGTTTACGCTGCGTGTTGTCGTTGGTCATTTCAGATAAGCCTTTCGTCCGTCACGCTCAATTCCGTGATCGGCAATCGAGTGCAATACATCAACCAGGAGTCGGCGTTCGACAACCTTGATTCGTTCGTGCAGGGTCTCCACCGTGTCGTCGTCCTCGACGGCCACTGGCTGTTGCGCCAGAATCGGCCCGGTGTCCACTCCATTATCAACGATATGCACGGTCGTGCCGGTGACCTTCACCCCGTAGTCAAGTGCATCCGGTACCGCACGCGCCCCTGGGAAGGACGGCAGCAGCGCTGGGTGCGTATTAATGATGCGATTGCTGTAGGCCTCCACAAATGATGGCCCCAGAATGCGCATGAAACCCGCCGAGACAACGATATCCGGCGAAAAACTGTTCACGGCCTCTAAAACACGAATATCCCAACCTTCTCGGTCCTTCTTTGCCTCAGCATCGAAAGGCACCCGAAAAGTTGGGATATTGAGGTTTTGAGCCCTCTCCAGCGCCGGACAATCCTTGTCCGAACCAACCGCGACAATCTGAACCTTTTCAGCGTCCAGCAGTTCCAGCATCGACTGCAAAAGGGAGCCCAGGCCAGAGGCCAGGACTACGATGCGGAGCTGCTTGCTGGAGGAATTATTGTGCGAAATTTCTGCGACGGGCTGTGCTTCAGTCACGGCGTTTAGCTTACCCAGCCCGGCAGAGACCCCAAATTCCGCTCCCCCTAAGTTGGCTTAGCTCTTTTGGCTTGACGACGGTTCCCCGTCGCCGCCTTCCTCCGAGTCTTCGGTGTCCTCATCGGATTCGTCCTCGTCGGTCGCATCTACTTCGCCCGATGCTTCTCCGCCTGCGGCGCTTTCTGAATCCTCTTCAGAGTCGTCCGATTCCTCAGCGTCTTCTGAAGTGTCTTCAGACTCAGCACCGGACTCTGATTCCTCCTCTGTGTCGGACTCGGCTTCGTCTTCGGAGGTCGCTTCATCTTCGGAGGTCGCTACGACTTCCCCGTCGACAATCTCCTCCGACTCCTCCGAACCGCTCCCGTCATTGTCGGACTTATCGGCGTCGCCGGCATCCTCAGCCTCAGCATGACCGTTTCCATCTCCCGCAGGCTTCGGCGGGAACTTCTCGGCGGCCACTTCCGAGACTCCCTTGTCCCTACCAAGTGACGGCACACCGGTCATCGCAACAACCACGATGGCCCCCGGAACAACCAGCCACATCGAGCCGAGCAGTCCAGTCAGCCACCAGGAGGCACCGGCCCACCCAAAGATGCCAACCTCACCGCCGAGCAGCCAAGCCAGCCCCATGAGGAAGATGATCGACCACACGGCAGCGAGAACGACGACCAGGTAGGGCTGCTTCGGTGCAGATTTCTTCAGGAATGCCACGACGCGCCAAGCCGCAACGGCTGGCGGTAGCACAATCAGCACTCCGAAAGCCCAGTGCACCAGCGACTGAGGCATGGCAGCCAAAATCGGCAGCGGTGGCAGCTGAGCCGGGTGCACTGCGAACAGCCCAGCCTCCGCTGGCCCAAACGTCGATTTTCCGCCCACCAGCACACCGACAGCACCGAAGGCCACATTTGGCAGGTACAGCAGCGAGAGGCCGCTGACCGCAACACTTTCACCGACGGTATCCGTGATTGCAAATGTCTCTGCCAGCAACTCTCGATGCCAAATCAGCGAAACGAGTGTCACCACAACACCGGCCAGCCACAGCCATGCCACGTAGCTGCCCGCCAGACGGGCCGACCCGAGCAACCACTCCGGCAGCTTCCGGCGCAGCAGTAGTGCACGCAGCAACCGCTGCCCCATTCCCAGCACCAAGGCCACGAGATTTACAAGCAGCGCGGCTGCAATCGCAAGGCCGAAACTAGGGGTCTGAACGCGGGGAAACACCTTCGACGCGTCGTAAAGCATGAGCCACGCGATGATGGTGAGAACAATGGGCGTGCCCAGATACGCGCCGACCAACGCGCGGACATCCTTGATGCTGATGCGGTCAGCGACTTCGCGGCGTACACGCCAGGCGATGAACAACACCATCAGCACCGCGGGCAGTGCTGGTGTGAGCCCCAGCGTCGTGCCGTTAAAACGGAACGGCGCGAGGTTAAAGATCATCCACATCGACGCGATACTCGCTGGAAGCGGAGACATTCCAGCGCCACTGACGATGACGCCAATCAGAGCTACCGAGATGATGAACAGCAATACGACGCCGTAAGAACCGGCAACAGACAGCCCAAACCGGCGTGTACGAGGCGAGTTAATGAAACGACGGAACCCCGAGGGACGCCCCTTGCGTGACGACGTTCCGGAGCCCCCCGCTTTCATCTTCGTCGTGGCGGCTCGATTGCTGTCGGCACCGACGCTGCGCGCACCGCCAGTCTGACCGGCCTGCGTATTCTGCCATGCGCGGGCAGTGCGCTCGCTGCGGACGCTACGGGAACCCCCGCCGCTGCCACCGGCACCGGTGCGGCTTCGCCGATTTCGATCGCTACCGGAGGAACCTCTCCGCGAATCCGCGCCTTTCACAGTGACATCGTCCTTCCCGCGTCTAATCATTGACAGCTGATTGCCCACCTATATAGATAGGGTGCCACGCAAGGGTGCGTCACAGCCATGGCCATATAGTGCCATACATACAACGCCTCTTTGTTTAGGCATTGCAGAGTCTAATTTGAAGGTACGGATCCCAGGACGGACGGTATCCGTTGAGTCCGATCTCCTTTTGCCCCCTCCCCCCCCCCAAAGTGGCTTCACCTTTGGTTTCCATTTGTCAACGCCGATGGGTTACTTTTTGCCACCCCCGCGACCACACCCTTAGTTCACCCGGAAACTACTTGCCGATCCCCCTACCCAGCCCCTCGATTAAGGGGCATCCGCCATAAATCCCCTGGCAACACACCGGTTGCGCTTCACCGGATCCGTGATACAAGACAACAGCCCCACGGCCACAGCACGGCCCTATTGAACTGAAACTGACGAATCAGCGAACAAGTTCTCTAAAAACAAGTTGCTTGCCCTATATCGAACCGTTATTATCGCAGAAGTTAGATAACAGTTGGGTTACAAAGAGTTTCGTTGGCAGGGAGATTGAAGTGACGTTTTTCAATGCTCGTCGCGGAGGCGGAAAGCACCGCAAGGTAGAGGTTTCCGCAACTTCTCGCGCAGCACTGGTCGCACTGTCCGCATCGACGATCGCTTCCTCCAACGCGGTCGCCCACGCAGCTGAGACCGAGAATAAGGCTCCGGAGAACTCAGCTTCGACTCAGACCCGCGCTGCTCAGCCGAAGAACAACGCTCCGATGGTGCTGGCCTCCAGCTCCTTCAATCCGAGCACTAACCTCAGCGACCACCTCGCTACGGCGTTGCAGTACAACCAGGAGCGCGTTGCTCGCGACCAGGCTGCCCGCGCTCCGAAACTCTCCATCCCGACCGTGGGGCTGCTGACCTCACCGTTCGGCTCACGCTGGGGAACCTTCCACTACGGTGTCGACCTGGCTAACGTCACCAACACCCCAATCATGTCCGTCATGGACGGCACTGTTATCGATGCAGGCCCGGCTCAGGGCTACGGCCAGTGGATTCGCGTTCGCCATGACGACGGCTCTGTTTCCGTCTACGGCCACATCGAGTCCATCTACGTTGCTGTCGGAGAAGCTGTCCGAGCTGGTCAGGTCATCGCCGGTATGGGCAACCGCGGCTTCTCCACCGGTACGCACCTCCACTTCGAGATCCACCCGGATGGCACCACTCCGGTCGACCCGGTGACCTGGTTCATCCAGCGTGGTCTGAACCTGAACTAATCAGGTATCGGCACAGGTACGAGCAAGCCTGGCCGCTCTGCGAAGGCCCTACCTGTGCACCGGCCCCTGTTTGACCGCGGCTGCAAGCCTCCCCTGATTAAATTTTTCAGAAACCGGCATCGCCGCCGGTACTGGGGCTTTACTCTTGACACATGGCAGAGACTCAAACATTCCGCATGTGGAAGAAGTTGGCTGCGACTCCAGTCGTCGGCAAGCGTCTATTTTCCTTAACCGCCGCATTGACGGCGCCATATTTCCGCACAATCTGTCCCAAGCTAGAGACGATGCAGCCTGGACTGGCGGTAGCGCGCATGCCCGCTTGGTGGGGCGTGCGTAATCACATTAAGTCCGTGCATGCGATTGCTGCGTGTAACCTCGCTGAATTCGCGATGGGCATGCTCTGTGAGGCCAGCGTACCGACAACGCATCGCTGGGTTCCAAAGGGCATGACGACGAACTACAAGCGCATCTCCGTTGGTGGCCTGACGGCTGTGGCCAAGGCTGAGTTGCCGGACTTCTCCACCATCACACCGGAGACTGGTGGGGTAGATTTTCCCGTCCACATCGTGCTGACCGATGCCAACGGCACCGAAGTACAAGATGCCACCATCAACTGCTGGGTGACAGCGAAGAAGCCTAAGTAGCCTCCACGCGATAGTGGCACGTGCACGGCCGCGGGTAGGGACGGCCAGTCGGGCGGTGGTTGTTCTTTTACAACTTCTCCATGGGCACGCCGCCGATAAGCATCATGCGGACCTTACCTGCGGATCCAAAGTCAATCATCGCAGTTGCCCGGGGCGCGGCCCCTTGGACCTCAAGCACAGTGCCTAAGCCGTACTTGTCGTGAACAACCTTGTCACCGGGCTCTAGGTGCAAGACCTGATTCTTCTTTCGGGATGACGCACCAGAGTTAGAGGATCCACCAGAGCCGAAGCCCGAGCTGGAACCGAAGCCCGACGAGGCACCATGGCCACGACCAAACGCGCTGCCCGCGCCGTAGCCACCAGAACCAAAACCACCAGAACCGGCGCCCCAGCTGCGAGCCGGAGCCTCGCGCAGCCAATCGATCAGGTCGCTTGGGACTTCCCCCAGGAAACGTGAAGGCGGATTATTCTGCGGCGAACCCCACGAGGACCGAGTCACAGCGCGCGTGAGATACAGCTGCTTGCGAGCTCGGGTAATACCCACATAGGCCAGACGTCGCTCTTCAGCCAGCTCCTTCGGATCGCCCAGGGCGCGCAGGTGCGGGAACAGTCCGTCTTCCCAGCCAATGAGAAATACCACCGGAAACTCCAGGCCCTTAGCCGTATGTAGCGTCATCAACGTCACTACACCGGTGTCATCATCCGGAATCTGATCCGCATCGGCCACCAGAGAAACTCGCTCGAGGAATGCCTGCAGACTTCCCGGTTCCGCTTCCCCATCGTTGTCGAAGTCGGCCGCGAAATCACGCGCGAGGTCATTCGCGATTCCAGATTCCACCTCGGACTCGCCACTAGTATCAGCACCGCTTTCAGCATCAGCTGCAGCGCCAGAGCCTTCATTTACATCAGCGCTAATATCCACCGACGACATCATCCGCGCCTCTGCAGAGAACTCCCGCGCAACGCTGACGAGCTCATTGAGGTTGTCCAGGCGCGTGGCATCTTGCGGATCATTGGAGCGCTCGAGCTCCGACTTGTACCCACTGCGATCAATAATCGCGTTGACCAAATCACCGATATCGGCCAGTTCACCGGATGCCATATCCGCCGCCAAGCCATCAATCATCTCGACGAACGCCGCCATCGCGTTTCGACTCCGCGCCGCCACCGCCGGAACCTTACCCTCCGCTACGGCACGTAGCGCCGTGCCGAACGAGCACCTCTCGTCCTCGGCATAGAGCGACACATGAGCCACCGCACGGTCACCGATTCCGCGGCGCGGCGTATTGATAATGCGACGCAGCGAAACATCATCGTCGAAGTTCTCAATAACGCGCAGGTAGGCGACAATATCGCGTACTTCCTTACGCTCATAGAACCTGGTGCCACCAACCACCGTGTACGGAACGCCCATACGAATGAAGACATCCTCTAGCGCACGGGAGGAATTATTGGTGCGGTAGAAAATCGCCACATCTGAATACGAGTACGGCCCGTAGTCGACCAATTGCTCAATCTCGTTAGCGATAAACCGAGCCTCATCGTGCTCATTGTCCGCCACGTAGCCCTTGATCTTGCCGCCCTCACCGAGATCGGTCCACAGCTTCTTCTCCCGGCGGTTCTCATTGCGCGCAATCAACGCATTGGCCGCCGACAGAATCGTCTGCGTCGAGCGATAGTTTTGCTCCAGCAGAATCGACGTGGCCTCCGGATAGTCCTTCTCAAACTCCTCAATATTGCGAATAGTCGCACCACGGAAGGCATAAATGGACTGGTCCGAATCGCCCACCACACACAGCTCACTCGGAGGCACATCTCCACCGGGCTTGCCGACGAGCGTCGAGACCAAAACATACTGCGCATGGTTGGTGTCCTGGTATTCGTCCACCAACACATGCCGGAAACGGCGACGGTAATACTCTGCAACCTGCGGGTGATTGGTGAAAATCCGAACGACCTCACCGATTAGATCGTCAAAGTCCACGGCATTAGCCGCCCGTAGCCTGGTCTGGTACTCCAGGTAAACCCGTGCAACGACGTCATCAAAAGGATTGCGCGTCGTCGACGCGTCCGCGAGGGCCTTCTCCGGGTCAATCAACTCATTCTTGAGATTGGAGATACGCGACGAGAGCACGCGGCCGGTGAACTTCTTGGCATCTAGGTCCATGTCCTTAGCGATAATGGACAGCAAACGCCGGGAGTCGTCCGAATCATAAATAGAGAAATTGGAATTAAGCCCCGGTACTAGCGCATGCTGCATGCGCAGTATGCGCACACACATGGAGTGGAACGTGGACACCCACATACGCCGCGCCTGGTCACCGACCAGTCCCGCCACACGCTCGCGCATCTCGGCTGCGGCCTTATTGGTAAAGGTAATAGCCAAAATTTGGCTTGGCAGGACCCCACGCGCACCGATCAGGTATGCAATCCTGCGCGTCAGCACAGATGTCTTTCCTGAACCCGCTCCAGCCACAATCAACAGTGGTGAACCAATGTGCTCCACTGCTTGGCGCTGCTGCGGATTAAGCCCCTCTAGCAGCGACTCTGAATCAAAACTGGGCTCGAAGCCACCGCCAAAACCGCCGCCAAAGCTGGCAGCGTCACTCGGTGCGCTATTGCTACCAGCGCTGGCGAAGTGGCCGAACCCACCACGGCCAGGCGTAGCACCGCCCGCCTCACCGTGGTTCGAACCAGCATGGCTATCGCCACTACGTCCATCGTCAGCATTGAAGGACCCGAACAGCATTCCAGTTTCATTTCCCATGATGGCTACTACAGTAGCCGAGCCCCCGGATTGGACTGTTCGAATCCTTTGGCACAATAAGAACTATGAGCGAAAACCCTGCGGACACTCGCGCCGCACACACCGACAACACCGACGGCGCCGAGCACAGCCAGCAGGCGGCGGCAGTATCCCCTTTTGAAGTCCGCACCCCCACCGGTACCGATGACCCGTTGAGCTCCGCGGAGATCGAACAGTACCGCAAGGAAATCAACCGCCTTGACGGGCTGATTATCGATGCCATTCAACGCCGCACCGCAATCAGTAAGGCCGTCGGCAAAACCCGCCTGGGATCTGGCGGCACGCGTCTCGTGCACGGCCGAGAGGTGCAGATCATCAACGAGTTCCGCGACGCACTTGGCCCAGAGGGCCCGGCAATCGCGTCGGCGCTGCTGCGCATGGGACGCGGTCGCCTGGGCTAACCCTCGCCAGCTACCTGTCCTGCTAGCCTTCCAGGGAAATCAGCTTTTCCTCTAGGAACTCATTGATACCGGTGAAGCCGCCCTCACGGCCAAGACCGGACTGCTTGACACCACCGAACGGCGCCGACGGGTCCGACAGCGAGCCCTTATTGACCGCAACCATGCCGGACTCCAATGCCTCTGCCGCACCAAGTGCCTTGGTCAGGTTCTCACTGAACACATACGCCGCCAGACCAAAGATCGTGTCATTTGCCTGCTCAATCGCGTGCTCATCGTCCGTGAAGGTTGTCACTGCAACCACCGGACCGAAAATCTCTTCGCGGACAATATCCGCATCCTCGGGCACATCGGTCAGAACTGTGGGCTCGAAGAAGTAGCCGTCGGAAAGCGCGCCGCCGAGATCTGGGATCTTGCCGCCGCACTCTACTTTCGCACCGCGCTTGACCGCATCGTCAACCAGATCACGAACCTTTTCCTGTTGATCACGCAGCGCGAGTGGCCCAAGGTCCGTCGCCGGATCGGTACCCTCGCCCAACTTCAGCTCCGCAAAACGCTTGACGACGCCCTCGACGAACGCATCCTTCTTGGCTTCATGAACAATAAAGCGATTCGGGGCGATGCACACCTGGCCGCCATTGCGGAGCTTGGCGTCACTGACTGCCTGCACAGCCTTTTCGACATCGCCATCAGAGAGAATGACAAACGGAGCATTTCCGCCGAGTTCAAGGGAGACTTTCATCGAGGTCTCCGCGGCCTTCGCAGCGAGCATCTGGCCAACTTCGGTGGAACCGGTGAAGGTGAACTTGCGCAGGCGGTCATCGGAAAGCAGGGCCGAAACGTTGGCTGAGTGTCCTGTTGGCAGCACGGAGATCACGCCTGCGGGGACACCGGCCTCGATAAGCAGTTTGCCCAGGTAGAGCATGGTCAGCGGAGTTTTGGACGCGGGCTTAATAATGACCGGGCAGCCGGCGGCGAGTGCCGGGGCGATCTTGCGGGCCCCCATAGCCAGCGGGAAATTCCACGGCGTAATAGCCAAAACCGGGCCGACCGGCTGCTTAATCACCGCGACGCGCGAGGTTCCGCTCGGAGAAATTCGGTAATCGCCGGAGATACGCACAGCCTCCTCAGCGAACCAACGGAAAAACTCGCCACCGTAGCCGACCTCGGCCTTGGAATCCGGCAGCGCACGGCCCATCTCCAGGGACTGCAGCTGGGCCAACTTATCTGCATCCCGACGGATGAGTTCAAATGCGCGGTAAAGAATCTCGCTGCGCTTGCGGGGCGGGGTTGCCTTCCACTCCTTCTGGGCGGCGACGGCGTCGTCAAGCGCCCGCTTCGCGTCCTCTTCAGTGGCAGAAGCGACCTTGACCAGCGGATTATCTGTGGCGGGATTAATTACGTCGAAGGTCTCGCCATTCGACGCAGGACGGAACTCACCGCCGAGGAGAAGACCCGTGGGGACGTCTTTGAGGATGTTGTCGTAATCGGGAGTGAAATCAGTCATATTTTCCAGGGTAGGTGCCTTTGCTGAAGCGGGCTAGGGGCTCGTAGGTGGCGGATGGGGCGACGCATGAGCACTGCGGACTCGAGTTGCTGGCAGATTGTGGTCACGCCTGGTCGAATCCAGCCGCCCGGCGAGAGCGCCAAAACGCAACTAGTCTGGGGATGTATAAAGTGCATTTCGTCAAAAATTACCTGGGAGCAGGAATGACTGTAGATATCACTGGAACCGAGCAGTGGGCTCAGCTGGCTAAGCGCGTGGACAACGTCCGCGGCACCTCGCTGCGTGAGCTCTTCGCAACTGAAGAAGGCCGCGCTGAGAAGCTGACTTTCGATGCTGGCACTCTCCACGTTGACCTCTCCAAGAACTTGATGTGCCTCGACGGTTTTGCCGAGCTGGTTGAGCTCGCTCGTGCAGCTGGAATCGAAGAAGCACGCGAGAAGATGTTCCGCGGTGACAAGATCAACACCACTGAAAACCGCTCCGTGCTGCACACAGCGCTGCGCCTGCCAGCAGAGGAAAATCTGACCGTCGGCGACCAGGATGTCGCTGCCGACGTGCATGAGGTGCTCGGCCGCATGCGCGATTTCGCTCGCAGCCTCCGCAGTGGAGACTGGCTGGGATACACGGGTCACACTATTAAGACTGTGGTCAACATCGGCATCGGTGGCTCCGACTTGGGCCCGGCAATGGTGACCAAGGCGCTGCGCACCTACGCCACTGCCGGCATTGATGCCCGCTTTGTCTCTAATGTTGACCCATCTGACCTGCAGGCGGTTCTGGATGAGGTCGATCCGGAGTCCACGCTGTTTATTGTCGCTTCCAAGACCTTCACCACGCAGGAGACGCTCTCCAACGCTCACGCAGCTCGCCGCTGGCTTATCCAGCAACTGGGTAGCGAAGAAGCCGTCGCCAAGCACTTCGTTGCCGTTTCCACGAATGCCGAAAAGGTCGCCGAATTCGGCATCGACACTGAGAACATGTTTGGCTTCTGGGACTGGGTCGGCGGCCGCTACTCCGTCGACTCCGCCATCGGCCTGTCCATCATGGCAGTCGTTGGCCCGATGGACTTCATGCGCTTCCTGCAGGGCTTCCGAGCAATGGATGAGCACTTCCTCAACGCTCCGCTGGAGCAGAACGTGCCGGTACTGATGGGCATGCTGAATGTCTGGTACTCAAACTTCCTCGACGCTCAGTCGCATGCCGTGCTGCCCTACTCTGAAGATCTCTCTCGCTTCCCGGCGTACCTTCAGCAGCTCACCATGGAATCGAACGGTAAGTCCGTGCGTACCGACGGCAAGAGGGTGGACTACAACACCGGAGAAATCTTCTGGGGTGAGCCGGGAACGAACGGCCAGCACGCTTTCTTCCAGCTCCTTCACCAGGGAACTCGCCTAGTTCCGGCTGACTTCATCGGCTTTGCCCGTCCACGCCAGGATCTGCCGACGGCTTCCGGCGAAGGTTCTATGCACGACCTACTGATGAGTAACTTCTTCGCACAGACCAAGGTGCTGGCCTTCGGTAAGACCGCAGAAGAAATTCGCGCAGAGGGCGTTGCCGAGGAACTCGTAGAGCACAAGGTCATGCCAGGTAACCGTCCGACCACGACCATCATGGCCGAGGAACTGACCCCGGACGCTGTCGGTGCGCTGATTGCACTCTACGAGCACATCACCTTCGTCGAGGGCATTGTTTGGGGCCTGAACTCCTTCGACCAGTGGGGCGTCGAGCTGGGCAAGCAGCAGGCTGGCGACCTACTGCCTGCTGTTACCGGTGAAGTTGCACCGGATTCGGGCGATGCCTCCACCGATGCGCTGCTGACCTGGTACCGCGACAAGCGCTAACGTCTTCTGGCCAACTGGCCTAGATAACTAACAGTCCGCCCTCGGCTTGAACTGATTCTCGCTGCGGGCGGGCTGTTGTTATTTGTATCCCTCTAAATCTTCACCGCGTAGCCGTCCACACGGTAGCCCTTCACAATGTCCTTGCCGAATGGGAAGCAGGTCACCGGAATCATCTTGACGTTGGCCACCGCCAGTGGAATTCCAACGATGGTGACAGCCTGCGCCGCCGCAGTCATGATGTGACCGATGGCCAGCCACAGACCGGCGATGAGGAACCAGATTACATTCATCACACCGGCACTAACGGCACCGACCGCGCCCCGTCCGGAACGCTCCACCACGGAGCGTCCGAACGGCCACAGTGCATAAGAAGCCATGCGGAACGAGGCCACACCAGCGGGAATTGTGACAATCAAAATACAGGCAAGAACGCCGAAGAAAATGTAGCCCAAAGCAAGCCACAGGCCACCGAACAACAGCCAAATGATATTCAGCAAGGTCTTCATGCCACTTAAGTCTAGTCAGGATGCGTAGTCGGCATCTGGAGTTAGCGCAGCTCACCTAACGCCTGCGCAAAGTGAGGCATTAAGCCCATGGAGCCACTCGGATGCGGTGAGGATGGGGCGCGGCATCCCGTCGCAAAGCGGGGTTGGGAAAAAGCTAATAGTATCTAAGTCATGTCTGCCTACATTGAAGATGATGTTCTTGCCTATCGACTTGCCGTGGGCGCCAGTGAAATTCTCAAGGGTGTCCGCAACGTAGGCCTGCTGCGTGGCCGCATTCTGGGAGATGCCGGCGACGCACTGGCACAGGAGTGGATTGCCCGCGTACTGGAGCAGCACCGTCCGGACGACGGACTGCTGTCGGAGGAAGCCGCGGATAACCGTGAGCGCCTGGACTCAAAGCGGGTGTGGATTATTGACCCACTCGATGGCACGCGTGAGTTCGCTTCGGGCCGCCAGGACTGGGCAGTTCATGTCGCTCTGGTAGAGGACGGTCAGCCGACCCACGCTGCTGTTGGTCTGCCGGATCACGGCCAGGTTTTCCACACGGGTGAGGCCAAGGCTGTCCAGGGGCCGCGTGCGGGCAAGATTGTCGTATCGCGTACTCGCCCACCGGCTGTGGCAAAGTACGTCGCTGACAAGCTGGGCATGGAGCTGGTAGAGATGGGCTCCGCTGGTGCGAAGGCAATGCACGTACTGCTCGGTGACTACGACGCCTACATCCACGACGGTGGTCAGTACGAGTGGGATTCGGCAGCGCCGGTTGGTGTCGCTAAGTCCGCCGGTTTGCATGTCAGCCGCCTAGACGGCTCCGCGCCGACCTACAATAATGTCGATACTTTCCTGCCGGATATGCTGTTCTGCCGACCGGACCTGTCGGAGGAGATTCTGGCAGCGGTGAAGGAATTCAAGAATCAAGAGCAGAAGTAGGTAAGCTAGGGCGGCTATGACCGACTCCACTGACATCACAACACAGGCTCATCAGGGCATTCAGACTCCGTACGAGGATTTGCTGCGCGAAATTCTCGCTGACGGAGCAGCTAAATCAGACCGCACTGGCACGGGCACTCGCTCAGTGTTCGGCCGCCAGCTGCGCTTTGATCTGAACGAGGGCTTCCCACTGATCACCACTAAGAAGGTGCACCTGAAGTCCATCGTGTACGAGCTGCTGTGGTTCCTCCGCGGCGATTCGAACGTCCGGTGGCTCCAGGACCGCGGAGTGACTATTTGGGATGAGTGGGCAGACAACAACGGCGACCTCGGCCCGGTCTATGGCGTGCAGTGGCGCTCCTGGCCCACTCCGGATGGGCACCACATCGACCAGATTGCACAGGCGCTGGAGACTTTGAAGTCCAACCCGGATAGCCGCCGCAACATCGTCAGCGCATGGAATGTCTCCGAGATTTCCAATATGGCGCTGCCGCCATGCCATCTGCTGTTCCAGTTCTACGTCGCAGATGGCAAGCTCAGCTGCCAGCTCTACCAGCGCAGCGCGGACATGTTCCTGGGCGTGCCATTTAACATCGCTTCCTATGCACTGTTGACGCACATGATGGCGCAGCAGGCGGGCTTGGACGTTGGTGAGTTCATCTGGACCGGTGGTGATTGCCACATCTACGACAACCACATTGAACAGTGCGAACTGCAGGTCTCCCGTGAGCCACGCCCCTACCCCACGCTGAAGCTTCGGAAGGCCGACAGCATTTTCGACTACGCTTACGAGGACATCGAGGTCATCGGCTACGACCCGCATCCTCTGATTCGCGGTCAGGTGGCTGTCTAAGTCAGCGAAAGGTGAGTGTCGACATGAACGAGTCCACCGCTTCCACCAGCGCAAAGCCCCCGTTTGTAGGGATGATTTGGGCGCAGTCTCGGGCCGGCATTATCGGCGACGGCGCGACTATGCCCTGGCATCTGCCTGAAGATCTTCAGCATTTCAAAACAACGACGATGGGCGCACCAGTCATCATGGGGCGTCGCACGTGGGACTCGCTGAATCCCAAGTTCCGTCCACTCCCGGGTCGTCGAAACATCGTCCTTTCGCGCTCCGTGTCCGATTTCCCCGGCGCTGAATCCGCAGCCAGCCTCGAAGCGGCACTCGCAGCCGTCGCCGACGAGCCCGCAGCATGGATTATCGGGGGCGGACGTGTCTATCGCGATGCACTTTCGCTTGCCGACGAATGCGTGGTCACCGACATTGATACTGATGTCAATGTCCCGGTACCGGTCATGGCTCCCGACCTCTACGACTGGGTTCGTGTCGAGGATGGCCCGTGGCAGACGTCAACGACCGGCCTACGCTACCGCTTCTGCACGTGGCGGCGTCTAGAGGATTAGCTTCCTTTAAAAGCCTCGGAAGGAAAGCCTCCGAAGAGCATCTGGGAAGGGTGCCGAGCAAGGCTCTGAGGTGGGGCTACTGCCCGGCGGACGTATTGCGCAATGGAATATCGGCCTTGGTCCGCGCGTTGGACTAAGTATGACTGATGTGAAGACTCCACAGACCACCGAACACGTGACCATTTACGCTGCGGCCTGGTGCCCTTTCTGCCAGAACCTCATTGCTGGCCTGAAGGAAAACGGCACTCCGTTTGAGGCTTGGGACGTCGAAAAGCACGACGACCTTTCGAAGTGGGTTGAGTCCGTCAATGACGGCAACCGCGTTGTGCCGACTGTGCTGTACTCCGATGGCGAGCACGCCACGAATCCGTCTGTGGAGGAAGTCACCGCTAAGTACGCTGAACTCTCCAGCAAGTAAGCGCAGCATAAGCGCATCGGTACGTTCTTATTGCACAGCCAAAAAGCCGAGCCCCACTTTCGGGGCTCGGCTTGTTTTAATTACGAGTGCGGCCGGTCATGTTGCCAGTCGCGATACCAGCATTAGTCCAGATCGTCGTGTGCCATCAGCTGACGAGCAGCCTCAGTAATCGAGCCAGACAGCGACGGGTAGACAGAGAAGGAGCTTGCCAGGTCATCGACGGTGAGCTGGTTGGAGACACACACAGCAATTGGCAGAATCAGCTCCGAGGCGGTCGGAGCGACCACCACACCACCGATAATCATGCCGGAATTCTTACGGCAGAACAGCTTGACGAAGCCGTGGCGCAGCGAGCGCATCTTCGCACGCGGGTTACCTGCCAGCGGGAAAACCTCAACACGAGCGGAGACCTCACCGGACTCAATCTGAGCCTGGGAGACACCAACAGTCGCAATCTCCGGGCGGGTGAACACTGCCGAGGAAACGGTGCGCAGGCGAATTGGCGAAACACCTTCACCGAGGGCGTGGTACATCGCAATACGACCTTGCATAGCTGCAACGGAAGCCAGCGGGAACAAGTCGGTGCAGTCACCGGCAGCGTAGATACCCGGCACGTTGGTGCGGGAAACACGGTCAACGTGAATGTGGCCAGACGGGGTCATTTTCACACCACTTGCGTCCAGACCCATATCCGCAGTGTTCGGAATCGATCCGACGGTCATCAACGCGTGGGAGCCGAAGACCTCACGGCCGTCGGAAGTGACGACGCGAACGCCGCCGTCCTCAGTGCGTTCGACAAGATCACAGCGGGCGTTCTTCACAACGTCCACACCGCGCTCCAGCAGGACCTCCTCCAGGGCATCTGCAGCGTCAGCATCCTCGTGCGGCAGGATACGGTCACGCGAAGCGACCATGGTGACCTTCACACCCAACTCGGTGAACGAGGATACGAACTCAGCACCGGTAACACCAGAACCGACCACAATGAGGTGCTCCGGCAGCTCCTCCAGTTCGTAAACCTGACGCCAGGTCAAAATACGGTCACCATCAGGAATTGCACCCGGCAGAATACGTGGGGACGCACCGGTGCAGACCAGCACCAGGTCGGCTTCAAGAGTGACCTCGCCGCCCTCGAGCAAGTCGACGGTGACGTAGTGAGTTACACGGCCCGGGTCGTGGTCATCGAGACGACCGCGGCCCTGCAGCATTTTGATGCCCTCGCGCTCCATCTGTGCGCGAACATCGTCAGACTGCTGCTGCGCCAGGCGCTTAACGCGCTCGTTGACCGCAGTGAAGTCGATTTTACGCTGGGAGAAGTCCGGGCGAAGACCCATCTCGTCCGCACGGCGCATATCGGTACGAACGCCCGTCGCCGCGATGAAGGCCTTAGAGGGAACGCAATCCCACAGGACGGAAGAACCGCCCATACCGGCATCCTCAACCACAGTGACTTCAGCACCGTACTTGGCGCCAACCAGCGCTGCTTCGTAGCCGGCTGGGCCGCCGCCAATGATTACGATCCTCTGTGCCACAAATCCTCCAAAGTTGCCGTGGATATCACAATGTAACTACCGCGGGAGGCGTTTTCCCCGCTTTGCCCCAATAGTCTAACGGACAGTCATGGTTGACTGCGCGCCATCCTCATAGCGTGCGACGATGCCAGCGAAGAGTTTCACACCAACGCCCAGGCAACGCTCGTCCACGATTAGATCATCTCGGTGCAAATCGTGCTTGTCTCCACGACCGGACCAGCAGCCCAGACGAGCCATCGCACCCGGGACGTGCTCGAGATACCAACCGAAGTCCTCGCCGCCGGACGACTGTGGGGCCTGAATGACAGCATTCTCGTCCACTCGTCGCACCGCTTCCGCAATCAGGGCGGTGCAGTATTCGTCGTTAAGCACAGGCGGCACGCCACGCTCGTAGTTGATGGTGCAATCGGCGCCGGTCGGAGCGAGGACCTGTTCAATCAGTTCGCGCACCAGTGGATCGATGTCGCGCCAGGTCTTGATGTCCGCGGTGCGCAGGGTGCCACTGACGCTGCCTTCCGACGGAATCGCGTTGTGCGCGTACCCGGAGTGAACGGAGCCGAACGTCAGCACGGTGCCTGTACGAGGATCGACGCGTCGCGACAGCAAGCCCGGCAAATCTACAATCAATTTACCCAGTGCATAGACAACATCGGCTGTCATCTGCGGACGGGAGGTATGCCCGCCCGGGCCATGCACCTGAATCTCCAGCGTGTCGGCCGCAGAGGTGATGGCACCTGTTCGAACGCCGACGTGACCTACGCGCAGCTTCGGCTCACAATGGACGGCAAAAATACGCTCAACGCCATTGAGCGCACCGGCAGCGATAACCTCGGGTGCACCGCCAACCATGACCTCCTCGGCGGGTTGGAAAATGAAACGCAGCGGCGTCGGCAACGTGTGCTTTTCGTGGTACTCAGCCATAGCCAGTGCCGTCGCGAGCGTGATCGCGGTGTGGAAATCATGCCCGCAGGCATGCATGACGCCGTCATTGGTGCTGGCAAACTCCAGCCCCGTGCTCTCTGTAATTGGAAGCGCGTCGATATCACCGCGGAAAGCGAGACGTCCCGGGAGTTCACCTCCGGCTTCGCTACCGGCGAGTTCGTCTTCACCAATGTCGACCATCAGGCCGGTGTTGGGAAACAGCACTGGTTTCAGCCCTGCAGCACGCAGCTTCTCCTCCACAAAAGCCGTGGTGGCGTGCTCCATGTGAGATAGCTCTGGGTGCGCATGAAGATGCCGCCGCCACTCGAGAATCTCGTTCGCGTGCTCGGCCCACCAGTGCTTAATAAACTCCTCAATCACAACTCTCCAGTGTAAGCGCTCCATCGACAGGCCGTAACAAGAGGCCTACCGACGACTGCGCCAGCGACAGCAGTGGCCGGCAAGCGCTTGAATGTCAGCGCCAGACGTACGCATGACCAGGAGTCACTTCTTTAACTTTGGCCTCTTCAATTATCAGATGTTTCACATTTTGAGGAAGTCTGCGATGATAATAGGCATGTCCGGCAATGGCACACCTAAGTCTCTCAGCATCCCCATCATCATCGTGGCCACCGCACTCGTGGTCGTCATCGGCATCGCCATCGGCCTGTCGCTGAACAATAGTGATGAGCCCCAGCGTCCGGAGGTCCCCTCCTCCTCGCAGCCGACGTCGCCCAGTTCGACACCGCCGTCCTCGACGAGTTCGACTTCTACGAGCAAGACGACCACCACGACCACAACTACGTCGAAGTCCTCCGAGACGTCGTCAAGCACGCCGAGCACTTCGACATCGTCCTCGTCGTCGACGCCGAGCACCACGTCTTCGCCATCCACGACGACGAGCTCAGAGCCGACATCAGCTCCGGAGGGGCAGGACTTCGGCACTGGCCGCTCCGACCTAGACGGCCTGGGCTTCGTGGGCAGCTCCGCACGCTGCGACAACGGTGACCGCGCCTTTGCTGTTATCGCCGCTGAACAGGGAATTAAGGCTGCTGCTTGTGAGACGCGCTCCGGCGAGAAGTACTACCGCTCGGATACACCACAGGGTTCCGGATCGATGGACATCATCGTCGATGAGGGCGACCGCGTTGTTGCACAAAACGGCTCGTACAAGTACCAGATGTCCCCCGACGGAGTTCTTGTGACCAAGGACAACGAGGTCGTCAAGAAGTACGCGGCAGAAGCCTGGGGAACTGCCTAAGAGATCAATTTAAAGATCAATGTTGCGGGGACCGTAGAGGCGGTCGCCCGCATCTCCCAACCCCGGCACGATGTAGGCATCCTCGTTAAGATCCGGGTCCACCACTGTGGTGACAAGACGCACCGGGAAACCGGATTCCTTCAAGGCGTCGACACCCTGCTGTGCGGAAATGATGCACACGGCCGTGATGTTGTCCGCGCCGCGATCCACCAACAGCTTCAGGGCATGCAGCAGTGAACCGCCGGTTGCCAGCATTGGGTCGACCAGGAAGACAGTGCGCCCGGACAGATCCTCCGGTAGCGCCTCGAGGTACGGCACCGGCTCATGGGTTTCCTCATTACGAGCCAAGCCAATAAAGCCCACCTGCGCATCCGGAATCATCGACAGCGACGGATCAATCATGCCAAGACCCGCACGAATGACGGGAACAATAATCGGCGGATCCTGCAGACGGTAACCCGGCGCGGTAGTGATTGGGGTCTGAACATCGAAGTTATCGACGGGCAGCTCCCGGCTTGCCTCGTAAATCAGCATTGCGCCCAGATCGGCGAGTGCCGCACGGAAGCCCGCGTTATCAGTGCGCGCGTCGCGCAGAATGGTCAAACGTGACTGTGCCAAGGGATGGTTGACAACGGTAATCTCCATGCCTTCCAAAATACATTGCTTTGCTTTTGCTGCTCTGGTGCCGGCAAAAGCAAATTTCTGAAAACGCGTTCCCCAAAAAATATGGAACCGAATCGGCCTTTTTCGCGCCTAACAATACGAGGGCTATTTACTGCGCCCTATTTGCACAAGTCCGCCTACTACCAAACCACTTGCCACTCAGTCGCCGTCCGAACCCCGCTAGCCGTTCTGCCACAGCACTGAGTGTTGAACCACACGCGAATTTCCTAGAGAGGCCGTCAACATTGTCCCGTCCATCACCACACAGTTCCCACAGCCAATCTTTTCTCTCTCCGACCACTAGCGGGAATGACTCAGTCTTTACGCTGGTGCCAGAGCTGATTTCTGCCGATGCCACGCGCCTTGACGCGTTGTCGCAGCAGGTCAGCGGCGCTGACTTGGGCATCAGCGCACTGCTCTCGCTTGGCGACGTCCCGTTTGCTGGGCCCTTCTGTCACGCTGCAGCCACTGCTCTACAGCACCAACACGAGCATGTAGCTGAGCTGAATGAGTACGGCACCAGCGCTGCTCGTGCACTGAACGCTCTTGTCTCTGCGGTGTCCACTGCTGAAGATGCCGGCGCATATGCGCTGCAGTCCATCTCACCGAAAATGGGAGCCGTTGCAACTCGCGGAATGGGCGGTGCGTGATGCTTCCCACCAATCTACTTACGGAGGTCCCCACCGCGATTGCACAACAGCTAAGTCCTGCCATCGCACCCGCACTGGCAGGACTTGCTGGGGCCGCAATACCCGCCGCGAGTACCGCCTGGCGCTCAGTGGCAGATTCCGTTGACCGCAACTGGGGCGATGGTGCTGGTTCCGGAGCAGGGGCCGCGGGAACAAGTCTCAAACGGGCTGCAAATGCGGCAGCCGACTTGGAAACTCGCGCCGGAACCATTGACAGTGACATTGCCAAGGGGCTGGCCGCAGTAATGTCAGCGGCCACTGATTTGGCCCGGATTGCCATGGATTTTGTCACTTCCGCCATGGGCTCGTTGACTGCGACGGCTGCGGGGCCCGCTGGTCTCGCCGCGACCGGCGCCAGCCTAGCCTCAGCGGCCAGTTCCGCGATCTCCCAGGCCATTGCGCGGCTCATGAAACTCGAGCAAGAACTGCGACCTCTGGTGCAGTCGCTGATACAGCAAGCGAGTACCGCGGTGGACACCCCTACCCCACCTCACTCGGCACAGTTGGAGGCCCCAGGTATCACTCAAGCCGCCCTCGCTTCTACGTCTACGAACACCCCAGGTTCGGCTAGCGCTACCGACGCTGCAGATGGTTCGGAGGCGTCGTCCGATTCGGGCAGCGCGCCGGTACCTGCGGATGCTGGAGCTGGCGCGCCCACACCAGAGGCCCAAGCTGCGGTGAAGGCTGCACTCAGTGCCGTCGGAACGCCCTATGGTTGGGGCGGAAATACTCCGGGGCAGGCGCTCGATTGTTCAGGCTTAACGCACTGGGCCTACGGGCAAGCTGGTGTTGATATTCCCCGCACGGCAGAAGCACAGGCCGTCGGCAGACAGGTGAGCCAGGATGAACTGCTACCTGGCGATCTTGCAGTGTGGGACGGCCATGTCGCCATGGTTATCGGTGACGGAAAGATGGTCGAAGCGGGCGATCCGGTGCAGGTAAACCCCGTGCGTACGACCAACATCGGCATGCCGTTTAAGGGGTTCTACCGTCCGACCGGATAGTGCGGTGGGTATCTGCGTCGTAAAACTTCTAAGATAGGAATACGCAAACTTGCCACCCGTGGGGGCGCTGCAGGTATGACAATTTTTGAGTTTTAATAATCACCGACAAGCAGAAGGGCTGCGACGAAAACTATGGCCAGGAAAGGCATCGTTCCTATCGAACTCGAGCTGACCTCGGGCACCTTTTACACGTTGTGGGCTCCAAGCTGGCGTGAGGGTGGCTCCGAGTGGCAGGCTCTGCTCGGCCGCGGTGATGACATCTATTTGTTCTCATCGGCGGCAAAGCTCCTGGCTTTCCTACAGTCGGATGCTCCTCACGACTTCACGCAGCACCCCAGCTGGCGCAACTTCAACCAGCAGCTACCGGGAGCTGCCATCGCGGCGCCACGCCACCGCTATGACCTGATTGGGCTGCCAGAGATTCTGGCCGGCCGGGCCGACTACGACCATGTTTCGCGCGCTGATCGCATTCTTGCCATCACTCGCTCGATTGGTGCGATCGCGGATCTCACTCCGATCAACCAGATGTTCGCCTCTCACTCTGTCCTGGCTGCCACGCAAAATGGTGCTGATCACTTCCAGGGCAGTGGCGCCGCTCAGTGGTCGGCTATCGGTAATGTCATCTTGACCAACTGGGACAATTGCATTGACGCTATCGACGCCATCGGCGCAAATACTCCGAGCATCGATGAAGAGTCTGAAACCGCTGCTGCAGCCGCATTAAAGGAGGCGGAGGCCGCGGAGCGTGAGCGTCGTGAAGCGGCGGAGAAGAAGCGCGAAGAGGAAAAGAAGTCCGCAGAGGAGACCGCCGGCGATCCGTACGATCAGACGGTGTGGGCCAACGCTGGCATCGACCCGATCAAGATCTCCATCGCTGGCCGCACGCTCTACACCTTGCGTTGTTACATGGGACGTCGCCCGCTATTCCTGGGCAGCGCCGGTGAGATTCACACGTTCTCACAGCCCCGCACGATGGTGCGTTGGCTGCTGGAGCACAAGCATCACGACATGTCGGCGCTGACGACGTGGGATGAAATCATCACCGCGGCCAACGCAGGTGAACTGGAGGCCGTAGTGCACGAGGACAATGAGTACTCGTTTACCGGTCTGGCCGAGGACATTGAAAAGGGCCCGAACGCCGTGGACACCGCCCAGCTCGCCCGCGCGTACGAGCTACTCGCAGACGCCGCTGACTGGGCTGGAGATGATGCCGTGAACGAGGTACTGGCGGGCAACCAGCAGCTGCAGTGGCTGCTGAACTTCCTGCTGGACACCGGAGAAATGTCCGAGCCAGTTCCGCCTTACGACGATGAGGCCGAGGGCTGGAGGCAGCTGGAGAAGGACTTGGCCGCTCGGTTCACGACCAAGATCTAGCTCCTCCCAGCAAAGCTGGCCGGCGCTGGCTAGTCCAGCGTCAGGTTCAGCTCATCTTCGGCACCGAAACCCGCACCGTTGACATCAGTTTCGATGTCCTCGTCGCTGTTGTCGATAAGCTGCAGGTAAGCGGGGTAAATAATGGTGTCCATGATGTGCTCGCGGGTCGGCAGATCCACGAATGCATTGTTTAGCGCATTCGAGGTCAGTTCGAACAGCTCGCTGTAGCCGTAACCGAAGTTCTCCACCAACTCCATGCACTCCCGGGTCATGGAAGTCGCACCAATCAGACGGTTATCCGTGTTGACCGTGCAGGCGAAACTCATATCGTCGAGAAGCGAGAACGGGTGATCCGCAACGCTGTCACAGACACCAGTCTGAACGTTGGAGGTCGGGCAGATTTCCAGCGGAATCTGGCGGTCACGAATAGCGGAGGCAACCTCCTGGCATTCGATGCCCTCGAGGGAAGCACCGAAGTCCTCGTAGATGCGCACGCCGTGACCCAGGCGGCGAGCACCTTGCACGACAGCGTCCTGCAACGAATCCACACCGGCGTCTTCACCTGCGTGAATGGTGACCGGAATGAGGTTTTCCCGCAGCATGGTGAATGCTTCGGCATGGTTAGCCGGTGGGAAGCCGTTTTCCGGTCCAGCGATGTCAAAACCGACAACGTACCCGTCGGAGTTCTTCCCGTAGTTGTCGATCACCAGCTGTGCGACTTCCTTGGAATTGTCATTCTGGCGCATCGCACAGACCAGCAGACGTGCGGTGATGTGCTTTCCCTCAGCGGCGGCATGGGCTTCACCCTGCGCCAGGCCTTCGACCAGTGCGTCGATGACAGCCTGCATATCCAGGCCCTTTTCCAAATGGTTTTCCGGAGCCAGGCGCAGCTCAGCGTAGACGACGTTGTCGGCGGCCAGATCCTCGACGGCCTCACGCGCCACGCGCGTCAGCGACTCAGCGGTCTGCATGACGGCGCAGGTGTGCGCGAAGGCGGTTAGGTAGCTCGGCAACGAGCCAGAGTTGCCGGTGTCAATGAACCACTTCTCCAGTTCATCCACGTCGGTGGTGGGCAACTGATCGGTGTAACCGCAGTCCGCGGCCAGGTCGATAACGGTCTGCGGGCGCAGGCCGCCGTCGAGGTGATCGTGAAGCAGTACCTTGGGCAGGCTGGCGACAACCTTGCGCATCTCATCGAGATTCGATGCCGAAGACTGTGTGTCCAGAGACTGAGCATCACTGTGCAAAGAATTAGTCATAATGGCCAGACTATCGGTACTGTGCCCTCCGCTTCTACTTCACTGCCGGTGAATCGTAATTCTGCTTTGTACAAAGGCTTCCGCTCCCCCGTTTTCCCCCATCCACACACGACGAATACGTCATTTCGGGTGACGTTTTACTACCCTTATTTCATCATGTTTCCCTCTCGCCGCTTCTCATCTGCCGTTACGCTGCTAGCTACCAGCGCTCTGCTTCTGCCGAGCACCGCCCCTGCAGCCATGGCGCAGAGCACCTCGCTTACCGACGACGCCCCGATTGTCGGTCCCGCACCTGATATCCGTGACACGGAGGGCTGCCCCTACAAGACCCTTCCACCAGCACCAGTGGATTCCTCTGAGGTTCCGGCTCCCGGCGAAACATCTCCCGCTCCACTTCCGGTTCCTCAAAAGCTGGCTGGAGGTAGCAAGATGTCCGCCTGCGGCATTGTCAGCGGTGAGGGGTTTGACGTTCCGAAGGACCTCTCCGCCTCTGCATGGACGGTGTTCGATTTGAAATCCGGCGATGTCCTTGCGGCGAAGGACCCGCACGGCCGCTACCGTCCGGCATCGATTATTAAGGTGCTGCTGGCGATGGAGGCAATCGAGAATTTGAAGCTCGACACCCCAGTCAAGGCGACCTTCGAGGACGCGAACATGGAGGGCTCTCGTGTCGGCATCGTCGAGGACGTGAACTACTCGGTAGAAACGCTCCTGACTGGTCTGCTGCTTAACTCCGGCAACGACACCGGCCACGCCTTGGCCCGCGAACTTGGTGGCATGGATAAGACCACAGAGAAGGTCAATGCCCTGGCAAAGAAGTTGGGGGCGACGGATACGCGAGTGGTCAACCCGACTGGTCTCGATGCTCCGGGACAGATGACGTCGGCATACGACATGTCACTGTTCTTCCAGCACGCATTCAACAATGAGATTTATCGCAAGCTCTCGGCCACCCGCCTGGCCACCATCCCCGGAGACAAGGCTCTCGAGGTCGATGACTTCGAAATCGCCAACGACAATCAGCTGATTGCCCAGGACTACCCCGGCGCCCTTGGAGGCAAGACCGGTTTTACCGACGATGCCCGTCATACCTTCGCTGGGGTGGCTGAGCGCGATGGCCGTCGTCTCGGCGTCATCGTTCTCGACGTCACTGTGGAGGATTCACCGCGCCCCTGGGAGCAGGCGGCATCGCTTCTCGACGCCGGCTTCGCGGCACCGCAGGACAGCTCTGTCGGTGTCCTCGAAGCGGAAGCGACTGAGGATAAGTTGGTAGAAAAATTGCCCGATATCCTGGACAACGAGTCAACAGGAACCGGGCTAAAAATTACTGTCAGCGCTGCCATCGTAGGTGTCATCGCATTGATTGCGATGGTCACCTACCGCTTCGGCAGACGCGATCGAGGCTAATTATTTCGAACCGAGCAGGCGGTTCAATCCGGACGGGTTGGCCGCTTCCGCACGGACGTTAATGACAGCAGGAGCAGGTGCATCCAGCTCCTCGTCGGCAAGCGCTTCTTCGGTCGTCGCGGTCCAGGCAGTGGCATACATAGTTATGCGCCAGATGAGGTAGAAAACGACCATCAAACCGATGACCGGACCGAAAACTGCACCGGCCGGGTTCGACAGGGCGTTGGAGAAGAAAACGCTACCGAGCTGCTTGACAACCTCAAGGCCAATCGCACCGATAATCGCACCCTTTGCCGCAGAGCGGAACGGGGCGCCCCCGCGCGGCAGGAAAGCGAGCATCCAGAAGAACAGCAGCCAGTTGGCGACGAGACCAATGGCGATGGCAATCAATCCCGCAATAATTGTGATTCCCGGGACATGAGCCAGACCAATCTTGTCCAGCAGGGACTGGGTCAGTCCGGAAGAGCCGGCTGCAGTGACAGCGAAGGTCAGCAGGATCATAACCAGCATGCCCAGCAGACGCAGCAGGTCGCGAACCTTTCCGATCACGAAGTTGCTAGCGCCTAGCGGGCGCTTCCACAGCTGTGTCACTGCGTTGGAGAGGTTGCCCATCCAACCAAGCCCCGACCACAGGGTGGCAATGAAACCGACGGTGAAGACGCCACCTGCCTGATCGATCGCGCCTTCGATAATTGCGTTGATGGTGTCGCCCATCGACCCATCGATGGAGTCGGTGATAGCGGACTGGATTTGCTCAAGCAGCTGCTCATTGCCACGCAACACAAGCGCGAGGATGGCAAATGCCGTCATGATTAGGGGGAAAATCGACAGCACGGAGAAGTACGTGACAGCGGCGGCAAAAAAGTTACCGCCCTGCTCGGAGTAGCGCTCCTGCATCCGCATAACGTGATCGAACCACGCCCACTTTTCGCGGAGGCGGTCGATTGCGCTCGGTTCATCGGCGTGTACACGCTCGATGCCATAGCGGTCCGTTCTCTTCGGATCTTTTTGAGTAGAGGTTGCCATGTCCCCTACCTTAACGTGCCAGCTTTCGGTACGGAGACTGAAGCGCAGAGTCTACAGCTGAATTAACGGTTGGCGGCCTTCAGGAACCCGACTCGCTCGTACACATCTGCAAGTGTCTTGGCGGCAACTTCACGGGCACGGTCAGCGCCTTCGGCCAGGATCCGTTCCAACTCACCACGATCGGCCATGAGCTCCTCATAGCGTGCACGCAGTGGCGTGGTGAATGCCTCCAGCGCATCTGCGGTATCAGCCTTCAGCTGGCCGTAGCCAGCGCCTTCGTAGCCGGCAACGAGCTCGTCGACAGGCTTGTCGGTCAACGCCGACTGAATGACCAGCAGGTTGGAAACGCCCGGCTTGTTCTCACGGTCGAAGCGGATCTCTCCGTCATTGTCGGTAACGGCCGAGCGAATGCGCTTGGCGGAGACCTTCGGGTCGTCCAAGAGGTTAATAATGCCCTTCGGATTTGCACCCGACTTGCTCATCTTCGAGGTCGGATCCTGCAAGTCGTAAATTTTCGCGGAGCCTTCCATGATGTGTGGATCCGGCACCACGAAGGTCTTCTTGTAGCGGGAGTTGAAGCGCTGCGCCAGGTTACGCGTCAGTTCGAGGTGCTGGCGCTGATCCTCCCCCACCGGCACCAGCTGTGGGCGGTAGAGCAAGATGTCGGCAGCCATCAACATGGGGTACGCGAACAAACCAGCGGAGGTATGTTCCGCGCCCTGACGAGAGGACTTGTCCTTGAACTGCGTCATACGGCTGGCTTCACCAAAGCCAGTCAAGCAGGTCAACACCCATCCGAGCTCCGCGTGCTCGGGCACATGCGACTGCACGAAGAGCACCGACTTCTCCGGATCAATACCGAGTGCAATCAGCTGTGCGGCACCTGCGATAGTGCGCTGACGCAGCTCCTTCGGATTCTGCTCGACAGTGATGGCGTGCAGGTCTGGAATGAAGTAGTAAGCGTCGAAGTCATCCTGCAGATTAATCCAGTTCTTCAATGCACCCAGGTAGTTGCCCAGGTGGTAGGAATCTGCGGTCGGCTGAATGCCGGACAGAACGCGCTGCTTACGAGCACTCGGTGCAGGATTAGTTGCCTCAGGACCCTTGCTTTCACTCATAGCCAATAAGTCTAGCGCGAGGCCCGCAGTTGAGAGTCGACGACGTACCCGTTTCGACAACACCACGGGCTTTTGCAGGAAACCGACTGCCAAAAGCTAGCCCCGACGCCCCTCGTCCCCCTGCTCCACAAGCATTCGATCGGATAGCAATTTGACGGTGCGCGCCGCAGCAGCTGGCGATTCCTCGGGGTACAGTGCGCGCACCAACGTGATCGCTGGGCGAATGCCGTGTTCAGAGAGAACACGGCGAACACGCTCACGCTCCCCCTGGGTCAACTCGAGCGGGGCTACGGGTGGCCTACGGGTGTAGGACACGACCATCACGGCTCCCAGCAGAACAATGAGTCCGAGGGAAATCCACAGTGGCCACGCGTAGGCAAAAGACAGCACGATAAACGCAACAATGACACCGGAAGTCACGACCACTGGGACATTGACAGCAGTGCCAGGGTCGTTCTGCAGACTCCGTGCGATGGCTTCCAAATCGGCCATCTGGTGCCGCTTGTTATCGCTCTCGCCGTTTTTCACTGGGGATGTCCTCTCCTTTCCTGGTCCGCACCGAGCTCGCTTCAAGTCCCGCGCAGATTCGCGCTTGGGTTTTACAGCGGCTGAAGTCCCATCAGTCCTTTCTTCAAATCTTAGGCGCTCGCGTCCCAAGTGCCGAACTAACCCACAGGTATTATTGGACTAATTCAATTCTCTTATCCGTCAGGAGTCCCATGCTCGCTGCCATTGCGGTTGCCGTCTTCATCCTGCTGGTCCCAGGCGCAGTTCTCGGTTGGGCCAGTGGGCTACGTCCCACGCTCGCGTTGGCATCTGCCGGCCCATTAATGCTGGGTGTGACCGGTTTTTCCGCATGGTTGTCTCACGTGCTCGGGCTGGATTACACCTGGCTCTTCGTGGCCGGCATGTGGGCATGGTTCTGTGCTATTGGCTATCTGGTGCGCAGATTCGTCCCCCGAGCAACGCCCGAAGACGGCTTCGATTCCGGCGTTGTCACCGCGATGATTGTCGTCGGAGTTACGGTAGTCGGCTCGATGCGCGCCATGCTCGTGCTTAACGACGTCCCTGGCGGCCCCGGCGCTATCCGCGAAGCCTGGGACATGCTCTGGCATACCAACTTCCTCCGGTTCATTGACGAGCATGCAATAGCCTCGCCCACCGCGGCCGGTGACCTGATGAATCAGGAGACCGGGGCCGAAATGTTCTACCCCACCGGCTGGCATGCCATGGCGGGGCTGCTGCCCGGCTCGGTCTTCCTCGATTCCAACGTGTTTGCGTTCTTGGCCCCGGCGCTGCTTGTTCCCGCAGCAACTGCGGTGCTAGCCCGCACCGCAGTTGGTCCTAAGTGGGCGGCCTATGCCGGTCCCGCAGCTGCCGTCGCGACGCTGATGCTTCCGGAGATTTGGGTGGCCCTTTGGCGCACCTCCTCCATGCCGTATCTGCTCGCGGTGGCCGCTTTGCCGATTGCTGCGGCTTTGACCATGCGGGGCTATATTGTCCCCGCTGCGCTTGCCCTGGTCGGCACGTTTATCACCCACCCGGCCGGCGCAATTGCTGCCGTGCTCTTTGTTGGCTTGTGGTTGATTACCCAACCGAGCGTCAGTGGCCTAGTTCGCACGCTAATTATCGGCGCGCTCGCCCTGGTGATGACTCTCCCGGCAGCTTTGTCCGCGAGGGGGCAAGGCGAATCCGTTGCGGGCTTTACCGGCCAAATTGAGATTTCCCGCTCCGAATCACTGTGGCGAACTCTGATTGGGTTTTCCCGCTATGCTGACGAGCCCATCTTTTCCCGGACTGTTCTGGTTCTTGTGCTCATCGGCCTGGTGGTGGCGCTTGTCTCTCGCCTGCCAGACAGCCCATGGGCTCCGTGGCCGGCACTGGTTTTCGGGCTGCTCTTTGTGGTGTCCGATAGTGCGCAGTCCCGTTGGTCTGAGCCGTTCGGCACCTATCTGAAGTTTATTGGCACTTTCTTCTACGACATGCCGTACCGCATGCAGGCGGTTATGGGAATTCTGCGCGCAGTGCTGGTCGGCTACGCAGTCGCGGCTGCCGTTGTCGGGATTGTGGCTGCGGCGCAGTGGATCGTCGCAAAGCGAGATCAGCCGACCAAGTCGTGGAATCCTGCGCTGGCGATGGGGCTCGTAGCGGCACTGGCGATTGTGCCTGCGACCTGGGCGAGTGGGCCTGCTCAGCGCGAGGCAATTCGCCAGAGTTTCGGAAGCACGTTTGTGACCGCTGCGGACATGGAAGCTATTGATTGGCTGTCCGCACAGCCGCATGCGTTTGAGGGGCATATTCTCAATGACCGTCGTGACGGTTCTGCGTGGATGTATGCCATCGCCGGACTGCCGACCCTGTTCCGCCATTTCTCCTTCTCCGACAAAACTGCCGAGGCGAGCAACAAGCTGCCGATAAACGTTGACCTGCTGGGCTCACATCCAGAGTTCGATGCCATGGCGAAGAAATTGGGAGTGCACTACATCATTAGTTCCCCGCCGGGTGTGAACACGGATGGCACGGAGGCGCTGTCGATGCGTTCCTGGGCATGGCACGCGCCGGGGCTCACGCCTGTGTATCACGACAGTTCGGTGATGATTTTCGCGGTCAACAAGATGTTTTCACCTGAAGAGTTGCACGCTGTTGTCAACAGTTCCCCACACCGCCCGGCGCGCCCCAATCCGCTGTGGATGCCTCCGCGCCAGCCAATCGTCCCCTCCCCCGACGAGGCTGTCGATCCGCTCGCCGGCGCGCGCATCACCGTCGACTCTCGCCGCGAGGCCATCGAGGCTATCAACGCCGACCTGCCTCGCGCGCTGCGTTTGAGTGGGGATACTTCCGCTCACATCGACAGCATCGTGCAACGCGCCAGCGACAAGCTCCGTCAGCGCGGCGCAATCGTTGGCGCGCATTCGCTTGCCGACGACACGGCGAGCGCAGCCACCGTAATCGTCGGTCGCTCATCAGAGGGCCAGACTCTTTCTGGGGATAACATCGGCGATCGTGGCTTTTCGGTATCCGCTGTGGTGAAGTCTCTCGAACCTGAGGACGATGCTCCTGCCGATTGGCAGTTGGCGGCGGGTGTGCGCGACGGAATGGTGTACCGAGGTTTCAATCCGCACAGCAGTTACAGCACAAACGGGGTGCCAACCGAGTTTCGCACCGGCCTGGCGCCGGCAGTGGCGGTGAACCAGAGTTCGCGGCCACATGCGCCGACAATTGCGCTATCGCTGGGAGCGGTGGGCGCTGAAAAACTCACCCGCGATTTGGCCGACCCCGCTATGCAGGACAAATGGGCCGACGCCATCGTTGACGGCATCGCCTCGATGTTGCGGCAGAACCGGCATCTCGTAACTGCTCCCGAGCCTGAGATAATCCCAGAGTTCGCTGACGTCGGAGCACACTAGTCCACTCGGGGTTAGGCGTATGCCGGGTTTAGGCGTACTCCACGATCACCGGCGCGTGGTCCGTCCAGCGAAGGTCGTAGGCGGCAGGCTTATCCACTACCGAGCTGACGGCACGCTTGAGCATTGGTTCGGTTACCGCCTGGTAGTCGATGCGCCAGCCGGCATCGGTATCGAACGCCTTACCGCGGTAGGTCCACCAGGACCAGGGACCGTCGGCCTCTGGGTGCAGACGGCGAGTGACATCAAACCACACCGGATCTGCATTGAGCTTCGGGGCCTCCCACACAGAACCATCGGAGAAGGCACCGGATTCCAGCTCCTTGTCGCTGGCCTGTACCTGCGAATCCTGGGGAACCTCATCGGGCCAGCAGCCGAAGACCGAGTCCATCCAGGCACGCTCCTGCGGTAGGAAACCGCTCTTGCGGCGGTTGGTCTTCCAGTTCTTCAAATCCTGTTCGCGGTGGCAGATGTTCCAGTCGCCGCCGATGACTGCGTGGTGACCGTCGCGCCCCTTGGCACCCAGTTCGGCCAGGTAGTCGGAGAAGGCATCGAGGAAGCGGTACTTCTCATCCTGCTTCTCGCTCAGGGCGGCACCAGAGGGCAGGTAGAGGCTGGCAATCTGGACATCCACATCCAGGCCGGTGTCCGCTGCCGGGGCAACACCACTGATAAACCGACCGGATTCTTCGAACTCCTCGGAGCCGATGCCCACCTGGACGTCGTTAAGCGGAAAGCGCGAGAGAATGCCCACGCCGGCGCGCCCCTTGGCACCCAGGTTTTCAGCACCGACCCAATGCCATCCGGCATCGAAAGCGGGCGCGAGGGCCTTGCGTGCCTGGTCGTCGGTGGCGCGGACTTCCTGCAGCAAAACGACATCGGAACTGGTGTGCTTCAGCCACTCCAGCAATCCCAGATTGGTTTCGCTGCGCTCCTTGACGGCGGCGCGGATGCCGTTGACATTGATTGTCGCGATTGTAAGGCTCATGCCCTCATACGTTACCTATGCGTGCACTACGCCTTGAAGACCCCTAGCGCAGTTCGATGCGCTCGGCCTTCTTCGCCTGTGAGCGGCGGTAAAGAACAATGGTCGGCAGAGCGATGAAGATAGCCAACATCGCCAACGTCGCGCCGCCCAAAGCCGGTGCGCGGTAGCCATAACCGGACGCAATGACCCAACCACCGAGCGCCGCTCCGAATGCGTTGGCCATGTTCAATGCGGCCTGGTTGAGAGCTGCCGCCAGCGTCTGTGCGCGACCGGCGACATCCATCAGACGGGTCTGCAGATTAGGCACCAATACCGATCCCAGCAGACCGATAAGGAGGAAGTTGATCGTGCCCAGCACAGCATTCTGTGAGGTGAAGTAGAAGACGCTGAGCATGATTACCATCAGCACCAGCGCAACCATGATGCCCCACTCCCCGATGCGGTCGGAGAGCCAGCCACCGATGTAAGTACCGACAACCATGCCGATGCCGTAGGCCATCAGCACAATCCAGATGTGGTTTTCGCTCATGCCCGCTTCGCGAGTCATAGTCCAGGTGATGTAGGTGTAAACCGCGAACATGCCGCCGAAACCAACGGTGCCAATCGCGACGGTCAGCAGCACCTGCGGTGTCACCAGAGCCGAGAGCTCATCCATCGGACGTGTCTTCGGCATGCGGTTCATATGCGGCACGGCGAACCACAGCGAAACAAATGCAATCAGCCCGATGACCGCGACAAACGCGAAGGCGCTGCGCCAACCGTAAATCTGTCCCAGCACCTGCGCGGCCGGCACACCAATCACAGTCGCCACCGACAACCCCACGCCCGACAGAGCCACCATCTTGCCGCGCTGTCCCGGCTTAGCCAGGGAGGCCGCCACCAGCGCCGCCACCGAGAAATACGCGCCGTGCGGCAGACCGGCAATGAAGCGCGAGACCATGACTGCTTCGAAAGAGCCCAGTGTGCCTGCCCAAACCGTGGCACCATTGCCGATGGTAAATGCCGCCATCAGCAGCAGGAGCATGCGCCTGCGCGGAATCGAGCCGGTCAGCACGGTAATTAGGGGTGCGCCCACGACAACACCGAGTGCGTACATCGAAATCATGCGCCCTGCGGCATCCTCATCACGTCCGAAGGCATCAGCGATGTAAGGCAGCAGGCCCATGGCCACAAACTCGGTAACGCCGATGCCGAATGCACCGACCGACAGAGCCACAATCACCAAGATTCGGCGTAGATCAGAGATGTCGTCCTGCACCGGAACAGGACGGCGATGCGAGCTAAACGCTCCCGCACGACGCGCACGCGGTTTGTGGTCGTCGTTGTGGGTTGTTACTTCGCTTGACGACGTCATTGCGACCGTCTCCTTTTCTCTTCTTACGCCAGTTGGTGGACTCTCAGTTCCCCTCGACTTTCGGCCCAAGACGGGTTCGCAAAACCGTGAGGGGAGCCGCAAGGGAAAAATGAGACTCTACTCCGCAACACAAAAATTTCGCTATTTAATCCGCCTGTTCCCCGGGTATTTGTGCGCGGAATAACATCTACGGCCATTAGTGGAAGTCGCTCACTCAAGTTCTTCTAAACCATTTTGCAATCGGCATTGTTTGCCGAGGACTACCATTCCCTCCGAGCGCCACGGACTTCCTACCATCGAGCGCTCCGGGTCTTCGATGCTGCCGTAATAGCTACCAGGTAAATTGTTTTAAAAGATATTTCGAACTGCAATACCGATAGGATCTTGATCCACTATGGGCGACCGCTATAACCTCTACGAGTCTCTGAAGCTGGATAGCGCAGCCAGCACCGAAGAACTCCATACAAATCTTTCTAATCAGCTCTCCGAACTGCGAGATGCTGGCGTCTCGGAGTACTCCGGCGAGTTCCAGGAAAAGCTCACTGCGCTGCAAGTGCTTGGCGATGAGGGACGTCGCCGCGAATACGACGCTTTGCTGGCCGATGAGAACGCCACCATCACCATTGCGACGCTGCGCGGGCTGGCAAATCGCCCGGCACCCACTGCGCAGGAATCCTCGTTCCAGACGCAAACCCAACAAGCACAGTGGTCCGCCCCAACTCAAACCAGTCCTGCGACAGTAACCACCACGGTGACCACGGATGTACCACCGCTGCCTGCAAACGCCACACTGCAGAACATGTGGCAGCGCATGCCACTCATCCCCCGAATCACTACCGGCTTGGTCGGTTTTTCAACTCTGATTGGCATCATCGCAGTTCTGTACGCAATCACGCTCGGCATCCAGGGCGCCAACGATCTCGGCAGCCTAGAGTCATCGTTGGGTGATTCTTGGGATGACATCGGCTACATTATGGGCGCTGCAGCCGCCCTCGTTCTTGTTCCAGTCCTCCTACTGATGGGAATGATGCTTGTCACCTTGACCGCATACTGGATTCACTCCATCCTCCGCGGTGAAGACTCGACGGCACCAATCTTTTTCTGCGTCACCGTGGCACCACTGGCGTTGGCTATGACCATCATCCCCCTCCTGTTCTTGAGCTCCTGGGTGGATGTAGTCCTCTTCCTCGCAGGTGCCATGCTGATCGCGGCTTGTGTTCTTATGTTCCTCAAGGACATGCGCGCATGGTTCCGCGGCCAGAAACTGGTCAGGACTACCCAGTCGGCGCCGGGGCAGGGCTATGCTCCGCAGTACCCCCAGTCTCAGAACACTCAGGGCTACCAGTTCGGCCAGAACAATCCTCCGAACAATACACAGAACTAAATAGGCTGCCCTGAACAACCGCGCCGGCGTGCACGACACCCCAGCGCGGTTTTTCGTATTTGAAGGGTTTGAGCGCGGGGGCCGTCGTAAAGCGAAAAATGGAATGAAAAGCGGCGAATAAGCGACAAATAATTGCACATTTCGTGACTTGCCTCACATAATTGCGTTATTCATATCACTATCACTGTTTTTGCGCTATGCCCCGACACAACCCAAGATTCAAAACTGGGTTATCGTGGAACAAAACAGATAGGAGACATGAATTATGGCGACAATTATTTGGACCCGTACTGACGAAGCCCCTCTGCTGGCGAGCTACTCGCTGAAGCCAATCGTGGAGGCATTTGCAAGCCAGGCTGGTGTCAATGTTGAAACCCGCGACATCTCCCTCGCAGGCCGCATTCTGGCTCAGTTCCCGGAGCGTCTTTCGGACGAGCAGAAGGTAGAGGATGCGCTGGCAGCCCTGGGCAAGCTGGTCAAGGAGCCGGACGCCAACATCATCAAGCTGCCGAATATCTCTGCATCCGTCCCGCAGATTAAGCGCGCTGTCGCAGAGCTGCAGGAAAAGGGCTATGACATTCCGAAGTACAAGTCGCAGCCGGAAGGCGAGGAAGAGACCGCCGACCGCGCCAAGTTCGACAAGGTCAAGGGCTCTGCCGTTAACCCGGTACTGCGTGAGGGCAACTCCGACCGCCGCGCTCCGGAGCCGGTGAAGAACTACGCCCGCAAGCACCCGCACCGCATGGGCGCTTGGTCCGCGGATTCCAAGACCAACGTCGCCACCATGGCCTCCAACGACTTCCGCCACAACGAGAAGTCCGTTGTCATGCCGGCCGACGACAAGCTGACTTACCAGCTCGAGGCTAACGACGGCCAGATCATCACCCTGAAGAAGGACATGCCGGTCCTCAAGGGCGAGATTATTGACGGCACGGGCATGAACGTCCACATCCTGGACAACTTCCTGCGCGCTCAGATTCGTCGCGCACAGCGCGAGAACATCCTGTTCTCCGTCCACTTGAAGGCCACCATGATGAAGGTCTCCGACCCGCTGATCTTCGGCGAGGTTGTCAAGGCCTTTCTGCCATCTGTTTTCCCGAAGTTCGAGTCCAAGCTGGCTGCCGCCAACCTGACTCCGGACAACGGCCTGGGCGCTATGCTCGATGGTCTACACAAGCTTGACGACGCTACTGCGGCGGCCGTCAAGTCCGCTATCGAGAAGGACCTGAAGGAAGGTCCGGCCCTTTACATGGTCAACTCCGATAAGGGCGTCACCAACCTCCACGTTCCGTCTGACGTCATCGTTGACGCCTCCATGCCTGCACTAATCCGCAACGGCGGCAAGGGCTGGGGCCCGGATGGTGAGGAGCGCGACACTCTCGCTGTTATCCCGGACTCCTCCTACGCCGGCGTCTACCAGGCTGTTATCGAGGACTGCCGCGCCAATGGCGCTTTCGACCCGGCAACCATGGGCTCTGTCCCGAATGTCGGCCTGATGGCCCAGAAGGCTGAGGAGTACGGCTCCCACGACAAGACTTTCCAGATCCCGGTTGACGGTGTCCTGCAGGTCATCAACTCCGCTGGCGAGGTTCTGATTGAGCACCACGTCGCCGAGGGTGACATCTGGCGCTCCTGCCAGACCAAGGACGCCCCAATCCGCGACTGGGTGAAGCTGGCCGTCAACCGCGCTCGTATCACTGGCGACCCTGCAGTGTTCTGGCTGGACCCGCAGCGTGCGCACGACAACAACCTGATCAGCAAGGTCAACGAGTACCTGGCAGACCACGACACCGAGGGTCTGGATATCCGCATCATGGATCCGGTGTCCGCTACCAAGTTCTCCCTCGAGCGCATCCGCCGCGGCGAGAACACCATTTCCGTAACCGGTAACGTTCTGCGTGACTACCTCACCGACCTGTTCCCGATCATGGAGCTGGGCACCTCCGCCAAGATGCTGTCGGTCGTGCCGCTGATGGCCGGGGGCGGCCTGTTCGAGACCGGCGCAGGCGGTTCCGCACCGAAGCACGTCCAGCAGGTTCAGGAAGAAAACCACCTGCGCTGGGACTCCCTGGGTGAGTTCCTGGCACTGGCCGAGTCCCTGCGCTACGCCGCTGAGCATGACGACGACCCACGTCCACGCGTCCTGGCTGAGGCCCTGGACAAGGCAACCGCTACCCTGCTCGACGAGGGCAAGTCGCCGTCCCGCAAGGCTGGCGAAATCGACAACCGCGGCTCCCACTTCTACCTGGCTCTCTACTGGGCACAGGAGCTGGCCAAGCAGGACGAGAACTCCGAGCTGAAGGAAGTTTTCGCACCGGTCGCTAAGGCTCTCACGGAGAAGGAAGAGTCCATCGCCAAGACCCTGATTGATGCTCAGGGTTCCCCAGCTGATCTGGGTGGCTACTTCCTGCCGGACGATGAGAAGACCTCCGCAGTTATGCGTCCGTCCGCTGAGTTCAACGAGATCATCGACGGTCTGAAGAAGTAGGACTAGCTGCTTGCTCCTGGCTGGTCTGGCTGACCTGGTTGGCCCAGGCTGGTCTAGGCCGACCTAGGCTGACCGCCGGTTTCGGGCGATAGCCCCTCGCTCATGTTGCATTTGATGCACATGGCGCGAGGGGCTTTTTCTATGCCCTGACTTCCGTAACGGTCTTGACAGTACCCAGTGCTTTTCGGCGCTTTACGGTACCCTTCGCCCATACTCAGTCCCCTGTTTGGCTCACCTCGACACTCGGCACCGCAGCGCCCGATGCCCCGGCACCGCAGTGCCTCACCCCATGAGTTACTGACTACCTTTATGACACTTTTGTCCAAAAAATTGCCTTCAAACTGTCATAAAGGTAGGCACTAACTCCTTCGGCAAACCGCCACCCGTCGAACACCACTCGCCACGCACCACCCACCACCCACCACGCGCCACCCACGCCCCCATATACAGCAGCCTCCCCCCCCCACAACCGACCACGCCCCAGAACTAATCAAACCAATCCGTACTAAGCGGGCTATAGCACTCTCGACACAGATACACACACCCTCTTACCTTGGGTTTTTCCAAAACTTTGCAATAGACAGCTTGGTTCACTATTGTTTGTAAGCAACGTTTTGAACGACCTCAAAAAAACCGCAAGGAAGTATCTGAAATGACCACCAAGTACGACAACAGCAACGCCGCCAACTGGGGCCTGTCCACTCGCGCTATTCACGCCGGCTTCGCTCCGGACGCACAGACCTCCGCGCGCAACCTGCCGATTTACAACACCTCCTCCTACGTCTTCGATTCCGCTGAGCACGCTGCCAACCGCTTCAACCTCTCGGATGCAGGCCCGATTTACTCCCGCCTGACCAACCCGACTGTGGATGCCGTCGAGCAGCGCATCGCCAGCCTCGAAGGCGGCGTCGCTGCCGTACTGTTCTCCTCCGGCCAGGCAGCTGAGACCGCTGCTGTCCTCACCCTGGCTCGTGCAGGCGACCACTTCGTCGTTTCGCCACGCCTCTACGGCGGTACTGAGACCCTGTTCAAGGTCACCCTGCCGCGCCTTGGCATCGACTGCACTTTCGTCGAGAACCCGGATGACCCGGAGTCCTGGCAGGCAGCAGTTCAGGACAACACCGTCGGTTTCTACGGTGAGTCCATCGCCAACCCTCAGATCGACGTCCTCGATATCCCGGCCATCGCCGAGGTTGCACACCGCAACAACGTTCCGCTGATTGTCGACAACACGGTTCCGACCCCGGCCCTGCTGCGCCCGCTCGAGCACGGTGCTGACGTCGTGGTTTCCTCCACCACCAAGTTCCTGACTGGTAACGGCTCCTCCCTTGGCGGTGTCATCGTCGACGGCGGCAAGTTCGACTGGACTCAGACCCGCAACGGCCGTTCCATCTTCCCGAACTTCACCGAGGCCGACGAGGCTTACCACGGCCTGAAGTTCGCCGACCTGGGCGCCCCGGCCTTCGCACTGCGTGCTCGCGCTGGCATTCTCCGCGACACCGGCGCTGCCCCGGCTCCGTTCAACGCTTGGGTTCTGGCTCAGGGCCTCGACACCCTGGCTCTGCGCATCGAGCGCCACAATGAGAACGCCAAGGCTGTCGCTGAGTTCCTCGAGAACCACCCGCTGGTCGCCAAGGTCAACTACGCTGGACTGCCGAGCTCCCCGTGGTACGAGACCCTGAACAAGCTGGACCTTTCCGGCGCCAGCGGCGTGCTCTCCTTCGACCTGAAGGATGCCGACACCGCCAAGGCGTGGAAGTTCATTGACGCTCTGAAGCTGCACTCCAACGTCGCCAACATCGGTGATGTCCGCTCGCTGGTTGTCCACCCGGCCACCACCACTCACTCCCAGTCCGATGAGGAGGGTCTGATCCGCGCCGGCATTTCCCAGGCCACCGTTCGCCTCTCTGTCGGTATCGAGAACATCGATGACATCATCGCCGATCTCGAGGGCGGCTTCGCAGCACTCGCGTAGACCGTTTGTACACAGACACAGAACGGACTAAGTAGTCTATAAGGCATGAGCTTTTCCCCATCTACCCCGGCCGCCCTCGCACCCGAGGGCGAACCGGGGCGTGTCTTTATCGGCGATGTCACAACCGAGGCTGGCGCGGTCATCCCCGACGTCACTGTCGAGTTCGAACGCTGGGGCCGGCTTAACGACGACTGCTCGAATGTCATCCTCCTCGAGCACGCTCTAACCGGCGACGCCCACGCTTCCGGCCCCTCGGATGAGTACCACCCGACTGCGGGTTGGTGGAACGGGATGATTGGCTCTGCCCGCGCCCTGGATACCGACGAGTACTGCATTATCTGCACCAACGTCATCGGTGGCTGTCGCGGTACAACCGGCCCTTCCAGTCCACATCCGGACGACGGCAAGCCCTGGGGCTCTCGCTTCCCCGCAATCTCCGTGCGCGACACGGTGACGGTGGAGCACCTGGCGCTGCAAGAACTGGGAATTTCCCGCCTCCAAGCTGTCATTGGCGGCTCCTTGGGTGGGGCCCGAGCGCTTGAGTGGTCACTGATGCACCCGGATTTCGTCGGCAAGGCATTGGTGATGTGTGTCGGCGCACGTGCGTCTGCTTGGCAGATTGGTATTCAGTCTGCGCAGATTCAATTCATTGAGTCCGATCCCGATTGGCATGGCGGCGACTACTACGACCGCGGTGTGACTCCGGCCCGAGGTCTGGGTTTTGCACGCAGGGTCGCGCATTTGACGTACCGTGGCGAGCTGGAGATGGATGACCGCTTTGGCGCGGCAGCGCAGCCCGGTGAGGATCCGCTGGGCGCGATGCGCACGGAAGATCGCTTCCAGGTAGAAAGCTACTTGGATCATCAGGCGAAGAAGCTGGCTCAGCGTTTCGATGCCGGCTCGTATGTCGTGCTCACCGATACCTTGAATCGGCACAATATTGGCCGTGGTCGCGGTGGCCTCAACGAGGCGCTGCACTCGTCAACCGTGCCGACCATGGTTGCCGGTGTGGACACGGACATTCTCTACCCTTTCCACCAGCAGGAGCACCTCGCCCGCAATCTGGGCAACTGCTTGGGGCTGGAAAAGATTGAATCCGCCGTGGGTCACGACGGATTCTTGACGGAGTTCGAGCGAGTGGATTCGATTGTGCGTAGTTTCCTCGCTCGCGATGTCAGTTAATGTCAGCTAGCTTCCCAGCGCATCCACGCTTACTGCGAGGAATACGATTCCCATCCCGATTATGGAGCAAAACCATAAGTCAAAGGCCCGGGATCGTACGGAGAACACACCTAAAATGCTGTCCGGCAGGTACTGCCTAGCCACGCCGAGCAGCATCATTGTGCTTCCCAGCATGAATGTGGCGCGTCGCCACCGCTCCAGCCCCAGGAACACAACGAAGGCGGACATGCCGAAAAAGAGCGCGCCGTAAATCGTATACTGCACCCACATTGGCCACGATGCCCCCGGCGGCGGGGTCTTCGGACTATGCGGGTTCAGCATTGGATCCGGCAGATCTTCCCGCCGGGCACGCTGCGCAATTTCCCTTTTCGACATGACTTCTTCCTCCTGGCTGACTAGGCCAGGCCAGCGAGCTTTTCAGCGCGCTCGACGACATTGCGTACGAGGAAAGCGCGAGTCAGTGGGCCGACACCACCTGGGTTCGGGGATACGTAACCGGCAATGTCCCAGACGTCATCAGCAACGTCACCGGCCAGCTTGCCGTCGACACGCGAAACTCCCACGTCGAGTACAGCAGCGCCAGGCTTGACCATGTCTGCAGTAATCATATGGGCGACACCAGCGGCTGCGATGATGACATCAGCCTGACGGGTTTCAGCGGCCAAGTCCTTGGTGCCGGTGTGACACAGCGTCACGGTGGAGTTCTCGCTGCGGCGAGTGAGCATCAGTCCGATCGGGCGACCGACGGTGACACCGCGGCCGATAACAACAACCTTGGCTCCATTGAGCTCGACGCCGAAGCGTCGCAGCAGGTGGATACAGCCGTTTGGGGTACACGGCAGCGGTGCTGGCTCGTTGAGGACCAGCTTGCCCAGGTTTACCGGGTGGAGGCCATCGGCGTCCTTCTCCGGATCGATGAGGCCCAGAATACGGTTTTCATCCAGGTGCTTCGGCAGTGGCAACTGAACAATGTAGCCTGTGCACTCCGGACTTTCGTTCAGCTCGGTGATTACTGCCTCGAGTTCTTCCTGCGTGGTGTCAGCTGGGAGATCACGGCGGATAGAGGCGATACCAATCTGCTCACAGTCGCGATGCTTCATCTTGACGTAAGAGTGGCTGCCTGGATCATCACCAACCAACACGGTGGCCAGCCCCGGGGTGTAGCCGGCTTCCTTCAAACGCTCAACGCGCTTTTCCAGGTTTTCGAAGATTTCGTCTCGGTAGAGTTTGCCATCAAGCTTTGTCGCTGCCATGGCATTTATCTTAGGCACAGGAGCGAATAATGCCCAGAAACGCCCTGTAACCGCCCTCGCCTTTGACCCTATTTACCGCCCATAAAGCCCTGCTGACGCCAGACTTCATAAGCAGCCACTGCAGCGGCGTTGGAAAGATTCATGCTGCGACGAGCGGGCAACATGGGAATTCGGATTAATTGCGTAATTCGCGAATCATCGAGCACTGACTGTTCCAACCCGGTTGGCTCCGGGCCAAAGAGCAGTACATCGGTGTTCGTGTACTCAATGTCTGTGTGCCAAGTGTCAGCGTGTGCGGTAAAGGCAAAGATGCGGCACCCTTGGCTGGCAAAGGTCTCCAACGCTTGATCGATGGAATCGTGAATACGCACATCGGCCAGGTCATGGTAATCCAGCCCGGCGCGACGCAGATTCTTGTCATCGAAGTTGAACCCCAGTGGCTTGGCCAGATGCAACATAGCTCCAGAGCCCGCACACATGCGGATAGCGTTTCCGGTGTTCGGCGGGATGACAGGCCGGTCAAAAAGCACGTGGCAGGTGTGGCTCTTAATCCAGTCTGTGGAGTTGGTTGGCTCGGCGTTCGTCGGCTCGGTCGTGGCGCTATTCATTTCTTCTGTCAGTTCTTTTCCGCTGCTTCTATTACTGATCGTTGTTAGTTTCTACTGCCGTTGACGCGCTGGGTGCCGCATCACACACGCCGTGCTCGGCGAAAAACGCGATGATGGTCTCACCGATGAGCGCTCGGCTCCTCGGCTTCGAGAACTTATGGCCCTCTCCCTCAACCACCAGAAAATCAGTGGGCACACCATAGGCGTCCATGGCGTTGCGCATCTGACCGGACTCTCGCGGAGGCACGTTGGTATCCCACTCGCCGTGGATGAATAGGGTTGGAGCCTTCATTTCCTCCGCACGGTGCAGTGGCGAGATATCGCGCAGAAGCTCAGCATCCTGGTACGGGTAGCCGTATCGAGGGAACGCGGCCTGCGCCAACCAGGGTTCTGTGGATTGGTAGTAGGTTTCAAAACTTGTCATTCCGCAGGCATCCACGATGGCAGCAAACTGATCCGGGTACCACGCCGAGGCCAACAGCGACATGAAGCCACCGTAGGATCGCCCACCCAGGGCAATGCGTTCTGGGTCCGCCAACCCGGCATCAACGAGGAAGGCACGCGCCGCTGCGATATCCGCAATAGCGGCAAAGCGTCCATAGCGGTCGCCCGCGTGCTCGAATGACCTACCGGACCCCGAGGAACCGCGCACATTAGGTGTGAACACCACGAATCCCGCCTCCACAATGCTGGCTAGAACATCGTGGTGAATGGGTTTTGCCTGCAGTTCTGGGCCGCCGTGGATGTGGATGAAAGCCGGCGGTAGTGCGTTTCCGGAAACGTCATTAGAACTATTGCGCACCGACTCTGGAAGGTAGAGCCAGCCAGAGAGTTCCAGCCCATCGCGGGAGACAAAGTAGACCAGTTCTGGGGCCGGCATGGTCTCCAGGTTCTTCTCTTCCAGAGCCAAAATCCGTTCGGTGCGTTCCATATCCAATGGCTCAATGACACCACCGATATTGCGCAGAATCTCCACCGTTGGCGCAAGGCCTGGCCCTTCTACTGTCAGGGAGATCAGCTCACCGTCCCCGGAGATTGACAGCTCGCGCGCAACCATGCCCGGCAATTCCACATTGCGGCGCACCATCACCCGCATGTCGTCAGTCTGCGGGTGAAGGCCAAGGGTTAGCACCTCGAGCGTGCTGACCCCACCGCTATTCCACAGCACAGCCGCGGTGGAGGAATCCTCACTAATGACGAATTCTTCGACGTCTTGATCCGGATTGCCAATGAACTCCTCGACATCAACTTCGATGCCAATCTTCATATCCAAAACCTCCGCTGCGGTCGATTCCGCTGTGCGCGGCTCAGTAGTGCTGATACCGCTATCGGGAGTAATACCCAGGCGCAGGATGCGACGCTGTTCCGCGCCATGATCTGAGAGCACGAATGCGGTCAGCTTCTCCTGCCCCGGATGCGCCAATAAGACACCGACATCCGTGGTAGAGCCAGGATCGGATGGCAACAGCGGCTGCCACTGCTGCCCCGGCCCGACTAGTAGTAACTCCCGGTGGCCTCGCGGTCCCACCCGCACGAGGCCAAACCCACCTTCAGCCGCTACCAGCTGGCTGTCAGTGCGTTTATCAATGACCTCATACTTTGAGTCCGTCGGGTTGACCAAACGCGCATAGTTAATACCCTGGGCATCGACCGCGTTCATCGCTAGGAGATCGTTATCCCATTCCACCAGTGTGGCGCGCATATCCGCATCCATACGCAGGGGGCGGGCACCGTCGACCTCCGGATCGGTGGATACCAGCCAGGTCTGCAAACGCTCCGTACCGTACGGAGAGACCTCGCAGGCAATCCACTTTCCATCCGGAGAGTGCAGCACCCTGGTAACCGGGCCTTCCACCGGCAGTTTCACGGGGCGCTCCGCCCCTAGCCCCTCCGGAGTAATCTCCTGCTGTACCGCACGCGGGTAGCCGCTATCGCGGACAATAAAGGCGATTGCACTCCCATCCGGTGCTAACGAGGATTCATAGGTCTGGCGCATGACAATCCATTCTAGTAGTCAGCGAAAATCTCTACTTCGACCTGCCACCACCGGCTGCCCCAGAGCCTCGGACATATCCACCAGACGATCGGCCACGATTGTCACCGCACCAGAGGCTGTCTGCGCGATACCGCGCACCACCATCGCCCGCGAATTCACCGCTACCGGCCGAAAACGATTCCACAGCCCCGGTGTACACAGCACATTCACCAGCCCAGTTTCGTCCTCCATTCCCAAAAATGTCACTCCGCCAGCTGTCCCTGGACGTTGCCTATGTGTCACGACTCCCGCCACTTCTACTCGTGTTCCGTCGGGCACTGCTTTCAGTTCTGCCGCAGGCACCACTCCACGTTCCTGCAGGTCTGCCCGCAACGCGGCCACCGGGTACTGCCCCGGGGTCACTCCCGTTGCCATCAAATCGGCAGCTGCCAGCTCAAACTCCGTCATGCCGGGCAACGCCGGTGCGTCGGCAAGCGTGAGCCCCGGCAGCATGCCCTCACTTTCCGTCGCCGCCACGCCCGCCGCCCACAGTGCTTGACGACGGTCAATCCCCAGCGACCCAAGTGCTCCTGCGCGCGCCAGTGCTTCCATGTGCCCAACACCCAGCCGAGCTCTGCGGGCGACATCTGCTGCGTTGACAAATGGCCGCGCTGCGACGATACGTTCCGCCACGTCATTGCCCACACCGGCAATGGCACCGATCCCCAAACGAATACGACCATCGATGACGCTGGCTTCCACGCCTGAAACTGCGATATCCGGACCATCGCAGCCGATACCGTGCCGGCGGGCATCGGCAATCAACGACTGCGGAGAGTAAAACCCCATGGGCTGAGCACGGAGCAATGCGACACAGAACTCCGCCGGATAGTGGTACTTAAACCAAGCCGAGAAATACACCAAGGAGGCAAACGACTGCGCGTGTGATTCCGGGAAACCGTAGGCGGCAAAGGCCACTATCTTGTTCCACAGTTGTTCCCCAATATCCGCATCAATGCCACTGGTGCGCTCCAGCCCAGCCAGAAAACGGGCATGAAGCGCTTCCATTTTGGCCACTGAGCGCTTCGACCCCATAGCGCGACGCAGCGAGTCCGCTTCCGCCCCACTGAAACCCGCCGCATCGACGGCCATTTGCATCAGCTGCTCTTGAAATAGCGGGATGCCCAGTGTCTTCCCGAGGGACTTCTCCAGCACTGGATGCTCATAGGTCACTGGTTCGAGTCCATTTCGGCGGCGAATGTAGGGGTGCACGCTACCGCCTTGAATGGGGCCTGGGCGAATGAGTGCCACCTCCACCACCAGATCAAAGAACTCCCTCGGCTTCAGTCGGGGCAAGGTGGCCAGCTGCGCGCGCGATTCCACCTGAAACACGCCCACCGCGTCCGCGCGTGCCAACATCTCATAGACCCCCGGCTCGGCGACATCTATTTCCCACAGGTTCACTCGGCGCCCATGCTGTTCATAGACCAAGTCAATGCAATGGTGGATGGCCTCCAGCATTCCGAGGCCAAGCAGGTCGAACTTCACCAGTCCCGCTGCCGCACAGTCATCCTTATCCCACTGCACTACCGAGCGACCTTCCATGCGTGCCCATTCCACTGGCACGACATCCGCAATCGGCCGATCACAAATCACCATTCCGCCAGAGTGAATACCTAGATGCCGAGGCTGCCCACGAAGCTGCTCCGCCAGTTGCTGCACCGGCTCCGGCGGGCACGCCTCCCGGTCTCTGACCCACGCATCGATAACGCCCGGCGAGTACCCCAACACCCGCGCCGCATCGCGCAATGCACCGCGCCGCCGGTAGGTAATGACATTGGCCACCTGCGCGGCATTGTCACGACCATACTTTTCATAGACGTATTGGATGACCTCTTCCCTACGACCAGACTCAATGTCTACATCGATATCCGGTGGCCCATCCCGTTCTGGCGACAAAAACCTCTCGAACAACAGCCCGGCACTAATGGGGTCAACATTGGTGATCCCCAGCGCAAAACACACCACCGAGTTAGCGGCCGAACCGCGCCCCTGCGCCAGAATTCCCGCCCGGCGACAGAACTCACAGAGGTCATGCACGATGAGGAAGTAGCCTGGAAAACCCAGCTCTCGAATCACAGTCAGCTCATGTTCTAACTGCGCCCACGCCCGCGCTTGCACGGAGCTATCCCCAGCTCCATCGGCCGGACCATACCGCCGCCGCGCCCCCGCACGAGCAATTTCCCGTAGCCACGAATCCTCATCGTGACCAGCAGGAACCTCCCAGCGAGGCAACTCAGGCGCAATGAGATCAAGCGTAAAAGCACACTCACCTGCAATGTCCTGTGTTGCCTGCAGCACCTGCGCCCCCAGATACCGTGTTGCCGCCGATAGCTCCTCCCACGAACGCAACCAAGCTCCGCCTGCGGGCTCCAGCCGTGACTCGAACCCGTCTAAGTCCTCCCGCACAGCAAGGGCCTGCTTCGCCCCGGCCAACCGGCTTGCCGCAGGCGAGGCCGCCGTCGCAGCAGAGGAAACCACCTCCCGCAGGCCATACTTCACAGCTGCGGCCGAAATAGCCTCCTCATCATCGGCCGCCTCTGCTGTGGAGCTCAGGCGGTGCTCGAGCGCCACGTTCTCCGCACCGAAGGCCGCAATGAGCTCTTCCAAGTCGCCGACCCAGCTGACGTCGGCAAGCACCTGCCAGAAACCACCTGCGGCCTCCCCTAACTCTGGCAGCGAGGGATAGCGGACGACGGACTTCTCCCCTGCCGACATATGCGCATCACACAGCGTGTGGCTCAGGCGCCGATAGCCCTCGGGCCCCCGCCCCAGCACTGTGAGGGGCCGCTGCGGAAGCCCCAGCTCCGCGCCGATGATTGTGGCGATACCAGCCTCCGCTGCAGCCTCGGCAAAACGAGCGATTCCATAGAAACCATCGCGATCTGCGAGCCCCAACACGTTTAACCCCAAACGCGCAGCCTCGGACACCAATTCTTCCGGATCCGATGCGCCATGCAGGAATGAATAGCTCGAACGACAGTGCAATTCCGCCTTAATATCCGCAGGCGAAAATGACACGCCACCTCCGCCACTAACACCGCTTTCCGGAGCTTCAAAAGCCCCAACGATGGAATCTGACAGCTGCCCCCGCCAGCCATTGAAGCTGCCATTAGGCTGTAGTTTTCCTGAAAATTTACCCGATAGAATACGCTCAATCCGCGACCAGCTCAGTGGCCGACCGGACTGCTCCGACTGTCCGTCCGAGATGTTTTCCATGCCATGAACATTAACCCACCCTACGGACTGCATTCAAACGTATTTTCGATTAGTATGTGCATTAAGCGCCACCCCCGGGACGCATCCGTAAGTCACACCTCAGCCACGTTCGACTGTTTAGGCTGAAGTTGAATTTTCAGCACTACCTGGGCAAGTGCTAGCCTTAACCCCAGAATTAAAGACAGCTTGGTCTAGTTCTGCCTTAAAACTTCAGCTAACAAATCCCATTAAATAAGGAGACCCCTCGATGAACCTCAAGCGTTTTTCCGCCGGTGTACTTACTGTCGCGTTCGCCGCAACCGGCCTTACCGCCTGTGGCAGCTCGGATGACGCCATTCGTATCGGCACCACGGATGCCGGCAAGAAGGCCTGGACCGTTTTCGAGCAGAAGGCTTCTGAACAGGGCATCGATCTGGATGTTCAGCCCTTCTCCGACTACCAGACCCCGAACCGTGCACTCGATGAGGGCCAGCTCGACGTCAATCTCTTCCAGCACATCAAGTTCTTGGCTGAGTACAACGTCGGCGCTAAGTCGGACCTGACTCCGATTGGCTCGAGCGAAATTGTCCCGCTGGCTCTGTTCTGGAAGGACCACAAGTCGGTTGATGAGCTGGAGAAGGGCACCGAGGTCGTCATCCCGAACGACCCGTCCAACCAGGGCCGCGCTATTAACGTGCTGGTTCAGGCTGGCCTGCTGAAGCTGAAGCAGGATGACCTGCTGACCCCGTCCCCTGCTGACATCGATAAGGAAGCTTCCAAGGTCACGGTTCTGCCGGTGGATGCCGCTCAGACTCCGGCCGCCTACGGTGAGGGCAAGCCTGCCATTATCAATAACTCCTTCCTGGACCGCGCTGGCATCGACCCGAACACCGCCATCTTCCAGGATGACCCGAACTCCACGGAGGCAGAGCCGTACATCAACGTCTTTGTCACCAAGGCTGAAAATGCTGACAACCCGAAGTACGCGGAGCTCTCCAAGATCTGGCACTCCAAGGAGGTCCAGGACGCAGTCGCTGAGGACTCCAAGGGCACCTCGGTTCCGGTTGACCGTTCGGCTAAGGAGCTGCAGGACATTCTGGATCGCGTCGAAGAGCAGCAGCGCGAGCAGAACTAACGCCACTGCCACCTAAGCACCGCCCAACACCAGGGAACACAGACCAAGGGGCACTGATTCACTCGTGACCAACAAGGGAACGAAGCTCGAATTCCGCGAGCTGAACAAGCAATTCGGCGACGTCACCGCGCTCGCCGACATCAACCTAACCGTTGAACCCGGCGAAATCCTCGGCGTCATCGGTTATTCCGGCGCTGGTAAATCAACGCTCATCCGTATGATTAACGGCCTGGAAAAGCCAACCTCCGGGCAGGTTTTGCTAGATGACACCGACATCGTCGGCATCTCCGAGCGCCAGCTACGGGGTCTGCGCCGCAATATCGGCATGATTTTCCAGCACTTCAACCTCTTCCATTCGCGCAACGCGATTCGCAACGTTGAATATCCGCTGGAACTGGCCGGTATGCCGAAGGCCAAGCGCCGCGCTCGCGCCCAGGAACTGCTGGAGTTCGTCGGTCTCGGCGACAAGGCGGAGTCCTTCCCCGAGCAGCTCTCGGGTGGGCAGAAGCAGCGTGTCGGCATCGCCCGTGCGCTCGCCACCGAACCGACGCTCTTGCTTGCCGACGAAGCCACCTCGGCACTCGACCCGGAAACTACTTCCGGCGTCCTGGATCTGCTGCGTCGCATCAATCGCGAAATGGGTGTCACTATCGTGCTGATTACTCATGACATGTCGGTTGTACGCGGTATCGCTGACCGCATGGCCATCATGGAAAATGGTCACATCGTCGAAACCGGTACGGTCCACGAGGTCTTTGCCAACCCCAAGACTGAGGTTGGCCGCCGCTTCGCCACCACCGCACTGCGCGATGTTCCAATTGGCCGTGAACGCGATTCGGTGAATCAGTCTGCCGAGAGCGCAGCAGCTCGCCTGGTCACCATCACTATCAATGACGGTGTTGACCTCGGTGCCCTAGCACAGGCCACTAGTGCCCACGGTGTCGCCGCCTCGGTGGCACACGGCGCGGTCGCCAATGTGCAGGCGAAGTCCTACGGCCGCCTTACTTTGCGATTGACTCCGCTGACAGGCAATTCCGCCTCGGATTCCTCTGATTTCGATGCCGCCATTGCTGCTATTTCCGAACTGACACAGGTAGAGGAGCTTGCATCATGATCGGTCTCTTAAACTCTCTGCCATCGGTGAGTGGCAAGGACACCAACTGGGATAGCCTCGGCCCGATGCTGGGCGAGGCATTCGGCCAGACGCTCTACATGGTCTGTGTCGCCATGCTGATTGGCGGTGTCGCAGGTCTGGCAATCGGCGTGCTGCTCTACACCACCCGCGACGGTGGCGTACTGCGCAACAAGTTTGTCTACCAGGTCCTCAATGTCCTGATTAACTTTGTCCGCCCAATCCCGTTCATCATCCTGGTTACGGCCATCGGCCCACTGACAAAGAACGTGGTCGGCACCACGATCGGCACCGAAGCCGCAGTGTTCGTCATGTCGATTGCCGCCACCTTCGCCATCGCGCGCCTGGTGGAGCAAAACTTGATGTCCATCGACCCCGGCGTGATTGAGGCCGCCCGTGCGATGGGCGCAAGTCCGTGGCGCATCATCCGGACGGTCGTCGTGCCGGAGGCACTGGGCCCGCTGGTACTGGGCTACACCTTCGCCTTCATCGCCGTGGTCGACATGTCAGCTATGGCCGGCTACATCGGCGGTGGCGGACTGGGCAACTTCGCAATCACCTACGGTTACCAGGCATTCGACTGGAACGTCACCCTGGTGACAACCCTGGTCATCATCTTCATCGTCCAGTTGGCGCAGATCTTCGGCAACTGGCTCTCCAAGAAGATTATGCGCAGGTAGCCGCACACATTAGCTAGCCATTAGCTAGCGGCGGGTTACTTCGACCGCAGCCCAGCCCTTCTTTGGCCCTGGAGCATCACCGCAGGAAGACACAACACCTTCTGTGGTGATTTTCTCCAGGGCCACTTCGTATTCCACGACCTTGTCGCGGTCGCTGGGGCCGTCGTAAAGCGCGACGACCGCAGTCGTACCGTCGACGTCAACGCGTGCGACGTCGTCTACGCCCCACGTATCTGCTTGACGACGCACAGCCAACTCGGCCGCCTGCCCCTGCGGGGTGTAGATACCACGGCCGCGGCAGCCCTCTGCATGCACGATGCCCCGCTGAGCGTCTTCGATAACCCCCTTGGCGTCCACCGCACTCAGACGTCCAAAGCTGTAATTCCATGGCAGCAGTACGCTAGCCGGCGCAAAGCGGTGCCCCTTAGAGTGGGAAGTTTCCCACACGACCTCTGGGTAGAGGTTGTGCATCGCCGCAGCGAGCGGGCGACCTTTAATCGCACAGCAACGATCGCGCTTACCGTGCGTACAGATGAGAAACAGTGGATGGTCTAGACGAGTGGCCCCCTCGGTGGGCTGTCCAAGCCGGATATCCAGAGTCATCAGGCCTTTAACATCGGCAACCATGCGATGTTCGAGGAAAACCTCAGAGCCATCCGCTGACTCGCAATGCGCGATATAGACGTTAACGCCATCACACGGCTGCTGGCCGATTCGGCCTGGCTTTCGAATCAGCTGCAACGCGCCGCCGCGTTCAGACAACCAGGCCTCTACCTGACCGGTGATCTCTGCTCCCCATACCCCGCCGTCAAAAATATCGTGCGACCAACCGAGTTGGTGCTCCAACGCAATAAAGAGCTTTCCGGTCTTCGCAGTACCGGGAAGCGGCTCAGTCATCTGAGCAGAACAGGTGGTATCACATTTGGCCTGGCTCATACGCCTAAGCGTAATTGAGTGCTCCCTGCGATTGGGTCTTAGGTCGCAGCGTTCACCCCTGTTTTATTACTATTGTGCAACACTTTGACAACAAATACTTCTGACCTCGACTTTTGTAGTTCAGCTTGTTGAAATTCCGTAACTGCGCACATACCGTCAGACGTATGAATACGAAATCGCTGGATGTTTCGCGCACCCGTACCCGTATCGCGGCATCCCTGTGCCTCGCATTGGGCCTGGCTCTCGGCGCTTGCTCCTCTGACTCATCCCCAGACTCGGCTGCTGCAGTGTCTATGAAGACTGACTCAACCGCTGGCACCTCCGATTTGTCAAGCAGCTCTAGCAGCTCCACTAGCTCGTCTGCGGCAGCGCAAACCACCATGGATGACGATGCTGCTCCGGAGGGCGATTTCAATAGTTCCTCCTCAGAAGCTGCCCCTTCCGATGGCGCTTACTTGGGTATTGAAGATGTTCGTGTCGGTTCCCACGACGGTTACGACCGCATTGTCTTTGAACTCACGGGCGAGGGCACTCCGGGATATTTCGTCCGTTACGAGGATGTGCCGACCCAACAGGGCTCCGGCAAACCGATTTCGGTCGACGGCACAGCCAAGCTGGTAATCGACTTGCGGGGCATGGGCTACCCCTTTGATTTCCAGATGGAGGACTTCCCCTCTGACTCGGTCAAGCCGACATCAGCTTCCGTTATTAAGGAAGTCGTCGGCGCCGGCACCTTCGAGGGACAGACTCAGTATGTCGTCGGGCTCAAGGGAGATAAGACCCCATTCAAGGTTTTCTCGTTGAGCAATCCGAACCGCCTGGTTATTGACTTCCAATCGAAGTAATCGGGTTGCCCCGAGCTACGCCTCTACGCGTAAGCCCCCTCGATTCTCCATGCGCCGGCATGCCCTATGAGCAACCAGGCGGCGATGGTACCGTCATTCGCCATCGCACGGATTTGTATTCTTGCCGCTCGACGAGCCTCATCGGGCACCCACCAGCGCTCATCAATCGGCCAGGGCCCAGCCCACGATGACACGCGGTACGTTGTCACTCCATGCCGCACCAGAGATGGTTCCGCCGTCATGGTCGCTCGCCCAGTTACACCCACGATCTGCCCATTGGCATCGAGCACTTCCACCTCAGCATTAGCAGTCGCGGGAATAGTTGCCGGATTGGGAGCAAGAACGGCTCCCGGCCACGGCTGATTATTTTCCGCGGTTTTTGTGCTTTTGGGTTTTTCTCCGAAAGCGACAAATCCCACTCTTTCCCCTGGGCCACGCCCGCCCTGCATGATTGGTTGCTGTACTGCCTCTGACCCCAGTAACCCCTGCACACGCTCGGCAGCCCGGCGCGCTTTGGCTCGCGCATCATCGCTGCCGTGCCACAGATCCTGTTTTACAGTACCGGCGGCGACCACATCCAGTGGCTCTAACTGCAGCTCTACAATTCCGCGGCTGTCATCTCCATCATTTTCCTCAGCGCCGTCAACAGTTCCAGCAACAGTGCCGCTGCCTCCTCGTGGCTGCTGCCGATTCCTGTTATTCAGCCAGCCATCCAGCTGCCACCGAACCCTGTCAGCCGTAGTCTGTTCTGCCAATGGCTCAGTGCAGCGCCATACTCTGCGCACCTCTGAGCCGTCACTAAATTGCGCCACCACCGCTAAGCGGTAACACGAATACCCATGGTTAAAAAGTTTTTCATGCAGTTGCCCAGCTAGAAAGCGCGCGACGAATGAGGCCTCATCCACTCTCCGGAGTGGACTTTCCCAAGACTGGTAACTCACAGCCAGTCCGGGCGGCAAAGATCGCGGCGCCACCAACCGCACTTCCCCACGGCAGGCCAAATCGTGCCATCTAGCCCCCTGCGCCCCAAACCTGTTGGCTATATCCCGCTTCGGTAACGCAGCGACATCCCCCAATGTGCGCAGGCCGAGTTCCTGCCACGACTTCGCAAGCTCTGCGGGCATCTCCAGTGCACTTTCCGCCCTCAGCTCCACCAGAGAGATTCCCTGCCGAAATCTTTTGCCTTCATCCTCCCCGGGAGCTACCAGCACTCCCCTGCGCGCTGCCAAAATAGCTGTCACAATATCGTCCGCGAGCCCCAAGTTGCAGTCCACGCCCGGTACCGCAGCGGCATCAAGCAGCTTTTCCAAGGCCACATCCTGTCCGCCGTAATAACGCATTACCCCTCGCGCTGCCACAACCGCCAAGCCTGGCCGTAGAGCTTCAACCCCAGCTGCCACCGCCTCCAACCGTTGCAGCACGGACTCGAATTCCGCAGCGTCGCGCACCGCACTTTCCTCGACAACATCCAGCTCCGGGCACAACGCTTCCGCATGCCGACGACTTTGCCCGCGCCGTACCCCTGCACGGCGCGCACTCGGAGAACAAACAGCTACTCCGCTATCACCCACAATCGCAACTGGACTGAGCGGATTAGCCTGTGACGTCACAGATGCTAGATGCGCTGCCTGCACTGGCCAATCAGGAAGCCAGAGCGCCACCACACGGTTCGATTGCGCCGCTACCACTAGGACCTCCTCTGTGCGGGAAAGGCGACCACATTGTTCTGTTCCACCTGTTCCCCCACCCGCCAACGGCACTGCCTCCGCGGAAACCGCGTCCCCGACACACTGACTTGGTAATCCACTGCTCGAATCCGGCCATAACCAGTACCAAGCCCGGAAACACCAGCAACAGAGCTGGAAATTTCCGACTCAGCGCCCGGCCACTGCTGCCCGACAAAAACCAGAGCACAACCACTCGTGCGCAGTCGTGCCTGCAGCGGACGTGCCTTCGACGGCGGCGGAGTGCGCGCCAACGAAGCCACCACCAAGTCAACGCCGTCCGCCAACAGCCCAATTACTTCAAGTGGCTGCATTCCAGGATCTGGTACACAGACAATGTTCGATAGCTTCCCGCCCAACTCCACTACGGAGAGCAACCCCTGTTCAGCGAGTCCAACTAGCGCAACATGACCTGTCTTCGTAACTTCCGCGATTAGGCCTGCCAATACCGCACCGGGCTGTTCAATGACACTGACAGCCCCTTTTCGCACTGCTCCCGCCAACGTATTTTCCAACGCCTCCGGCACCGGCAGAGCCTCACCGAGCCCAAAGGTTGCACCAGTTGCAGTCCCACCAGACTGGGCTGCCATCGCCTGCCGCAATGCCGCAATAGTCTGTTCCCTAGACTGCCCCGCAGCAATATTGACCGCCGTTGTCACTTCTTATTCCACCTCATCCCACTGCTATCCCACTGCCATCTCACTGCCCTGCCCACCACGAACACTGCTCGAATATTCTTTCCCAACAAGCGGATTAAACACTACCCTAAATAGCACGTACGTTCGATATTAATGTGCGAAGAAAAGCGCCGCACACCACCGCGCGACGCTCTAACCTCAGCCGAGTACTACATTTCGTACTACTTAGGCCTTCACATCGAGAACTACATCGAATTCGAGCAAATCAGCCGACGACGACACCGGCTTGCGCTTTTCGCCCTCATGCGAAGCCTTGAAGGCACGGCCCTCACGCCACCCCTGGTAGGCCTCCTCGCTCTCCCACTCGGTAAAGACAAAGTAGCGGCTCTCTCCTGCAGTTGGACGCAGCAGCTGGAAACCAATGAAGCCCGGCACATCGCTCATCTTTGAAGAGTTTGCGGAAAAGCGACGTTCGAGCTCTTCTCCCGAACCCTCAGGAACGGTAATAGCGTTAATTTTTACAATGCTCATGGTCATAACACTAGCCACACAACTCTCAACAATCTATAGTTCCATCGCTACTAAAATTAAGAAGTATGACAGATTCCAGCCGGCACCAACACTCTTCAGGCTCTTACCAAGACGGGGCCGAACGCACGACAAAATTTATCAATAGTCCCGTGCGCCTGGGGACGGCAATTGGCGTCACCACCGCAGTGATCGCACTGCTCGCATTGCTTAAAGCCCACATCATCGGCTCCATTGGCTGGTGGATCATGATAGCGCTTTTACTGGTACTCATCGGCACCACACTTTTCGTGCGCCAGGCAAAAACACCCACCAAAGAAACTCGGCCCTCCTACTTCGCAGAGCCGATGCGTGAGTCACCAAACGACATCTCGTGGAATAGCAGTATAAGCGTGCTGCTCATCTTCCCCGGAGCATGGATCATTGCCGCCGTCGCCGAACGAATTTCCTCTACACCGGTCGCCTGCATAATGACCCTAGTTCTGTCCGCCATCACCGCTACCTGCGCAATCCTGCCGCGGCAATTCGGATTCCTCCCTCTCGCCGCGCATCTTCCTGACAATTTCGCCCAGCGCTGCCCCTACCCCGCCGACTCACCAGAGGCCCGCATCCTCACAGTCCTCTTCATCGCACGTCTACGCGACGGCTACGTCTTCTTCACCGACCAGCTCCCCTATTTCGCCATGCTTGACGACGATACCGTGAGCGCAGCTCTCCACACCCTAGCCGCCGATAAGCGCATCACCATCGCCAAGAACAATTCGGCCCTGACGGAAAAGGGCCGTGCCCGCGAGTTTGCACAACTCACAGACACGGCCCTTGCCAACTAGTGGCTTACTCCCACTCAATGGTTCCCGGTGGCTTGGAAGTCACATCCAGGACCACGCGGTTGACCTCAGGCACCTCGTTGGTGATACGAGTGGAGATTTTCTCCAGCGTATCGTAGGGAACACGAGTCCAGTCAGCGGTCATCGCATCCTCAGAGGAAACCGGGCGCAGCACGATTGGGTGGCCATAAGTACGACCATCACCCTGGACACCAACCGAGCGGACGTCGGCAAGCAGGACGACCGGGCACTGCCAGACAACCTCGTCCATACCTGCGGCCGTCATTTCCTCGCGTGCAATGGCGTCGGCGCGACGGAGGGTATCCAGACGCCCCTCATCGACAGCGCCGATGATGCGGATACCAAGACCCGGACCCGGGAACGGCTGGCGAGCGACGATTTCTTCCGGCAGCCCCAGTTCGCGACCGACCGCACGGACCTCGTCCTTGAACAGCAGGCGCAGCGGCTCAACGAGGGTGAACTCAACGTCATCCGGCAGACCGCCGACGTTGTGGTGGCTCTTAATGTTGGCGGTACCAGAACCGCCACCGGACTCAACCACATCCGGGTACAGGGTGCCCTGGACCAGGAAGTCCACGGTCTCGCCCTCCGGAGCGCCCTCCAGCGCCTGTGCGACAGCGCGCTCGAAGGAGCGGATGAACTCACGGCCGATGGTCTTACGTTTGGTCTCCGGATCGGTGATACCAGCCAGAGCATCCAGGAAGACCTTGGAATCGTCGACGGTAATCAGCTTCGCACCAGTTGCGGCAACGAAATCCTTCTCAACCTGCTCGCGCTCGCCCTGGCGCAGCAGCCCATGGTCGACGAAGACACAGGTCAGACGGTCACCAATAGCGCGTTGCACAAGTGCGGCGGCAACTGCGGAGTCAACGCCGCCAGACAGACCGCAAATTGCGCGACCGGTCTCACCGACCTGATTACGGACCTGCTCAATCAGCTCTTCCGCGATGTTAGCGGCAGTCCAGTCCGGCTCCAGGCCAGCAATCTCATACAGGAACTTCTCCAGAACCTGCTGACCATACGGCGAGTGGTTGACCTCCGGGTGGTACTGCACACCGGCCATGCGCTTTTCCAAGCACTCGAAAGCCGCTACCGGAGCACCCTTGGTGGACGCCGTAACGGTGAAGCCCTCCGGCGCCTTAGACACCGCGTCACCGTGGCTCATCCACACCTCGTGTGTCTCCGGCACACCAGTGTGAGCGACACCGCCACCGTCGACGACGTTCAGCTGCGTGCGGCCGTACTCACGGTCACCGGTAGCAGCAATCGTGCCGCCGAGCACCTCAGTCATCGCCTGGAAGCCGTAGCAAATACCAAACACCGGAATGCCCAGCTCAAGCCACTCTGGGTTGAGCTTCGGGGCACCTTCGGCGTAGGCACTGGACGGGCCGCCGGACAGCACCAGCGCAGCCGGGTTCTTGGCCTTAATTTCTTCGGTCGTCGCATCATGCGAGACCACTTCGGAATAAATTTTTGCCTCGCGCACACGTCGCGCGATGAGCTGCGCATACTGCGCACCGAAGTCCACGACGAGGACGGGCTTAGTCACCTGTTCAGACACGCCCTAAAGCTTATCAAGACTTACGGACTGCAGGCATACCCAGGTTCAGTGCAGCCGGAGCATCTTCCGGCACAGCCGGGTTCACCGGAGCAATCGGATCCAGGCGCACGTAGGACTCACCCTGCGCCGGACGCTGATCTTCCTCACCCTTATTCGGCCACAGCGACGTTGCACGCTCCGCATTCGCGGAAATCGACAGTGACGGGTTCACTCCCGGGTTGGCTGCCATCGCCGAACCGTCGTGAATCGAGAGCGTCGGGTAACCCCACACACGCAAGTACGGATCAACAACGCCGTTTTCGGGTGAATCCGAAATCGTCGCACCACCAATGAAGTGAGCTGTCAAAGGAATGTTTGCCAACTCACCGATAGTGCCCCCAGCCAGCACACGACCATTCCGACCACGTGCACTGAGCTTGTCCGCCGCACGTTGCGTAGCTTCGTTACCCGACGGAATCCACGTCGGATTCGGCTCCCCCTCGCCCTGCTTACTCATCAGGAAACGCACCGGCCCGATCTTTTGCAGGTACGTCGTAATCGAGTTGTCGCGATTCTGCATCACCAGAGAAATCACGGTGCGCTGCGACCACTTACGCAGATTCACGAGCTGCGTCAGGTAGTTAGGATGCTTTACGACGGTTCCCACAGCCTGCAACCATCGCGGAGTTGCACGACCTCCTTCGGTCATAATCATCTGCAGCATTGCGATGGCATTAGAGCCCTTACCGTAGCGCACTGGCTCGATATGGGTGTCCTCGTCCGGGAAGAATGACGAAGTGATGGCTACACCGTTAGAGAAGTCATTTTCCGGGTCCACCTTCGTACCCATCGCGCCCAAAATAGCCTCGGAGTTAGTGCGGGTCAGCTTGCCCAAAGACTTCGGCAGCAGCGGCAAGTGCCCATCGGCCTGCTGGCGATGCAACAAATTCTGTGTGCCCCAGGCACCGGCGGCGAGAATGACGCGCTTAGCGCTAAACTGCTGCTTGTCCTTAGCTACCCAACGGCCAGTGCGCTCAGTGTCAATAACCCAGGAGCCATCAGCCTGAGGATGCAGGCCAGTAACGGTAGTGCGGTCAAAGACCTGCGCACCAAACTTCTCCGCCAAGTAGAGGTAGTTCTTAACCAGGGTGTTCTTGGCATTGTGACGGCAACCAGTCATGCACTCACCACATTCCGTACAAGCAGTACGGTCCGGGCCGATCCCCCCGAAGTAAGGATCGGAAACTGTTTGCCCTGGCACACCCTGTCCACCGGTCTTGGCTCCAAAGAACACACCCACCGGGGTTGAGCGGAAAGTATGGCCCACACCCATATCTTCGGCTACCTCACGCATGACGACGTCGGCAGGCGTGTCGGTTGGGTTGGTGACTACGCCCAGCATGCGAGATGCATTGTCATAGTGCGGAGTGAGTTCTGACTCCCAGTCGGTAATGTGCCCCCACTGACGGTGCTGAAAGTACTCGGTACCCGGCTTATACAGAGTGTTTGCGTAGTTAAGGGAACCACCGCCGACTCCAGCACCAGCGAGAATCATGACGTCTTTCAACATGTGCACGCGCTGGACGCCAAAGAGCCCCAGCTTGGGAGCCCACAGGTACTTGTGAAGCCGCCAGCTGGTCTTGGCAAAGTCTTTATCTTCGAACCGTCGACCGGCTTCGAGAACTGCCACTCGGTAGCCTTTTTCGGTCAACCGCAAAGCAGAAACAGAGCCACCGAAACCGGAACCGACGATTACAACATCGAAATCACGTTGTTTACTCATGGGAAAAGCCACCTTCTCTAAGGGCGTAACACTAATGCGCGGAACTCATGTTCCTAACCCTAAGCGGAGGTGGCTTTTCAGTAAGGTAGTTTTGCGAAAAAACTATCCGATTACTTTAATTAAAAACCCTTTGGACGTACCGACAGCTCAACGCGGTGGAAGGACTTCAGGTTGGTAAAGCCGCACTTGGCCATTGCGCGACGCAGGCCACCGGCGAGATTGCGGTCACCGAACGGCGAAGCGGACGGGCCAAACAGAGCCTCTTCCAGGCTGACCAATTCCTTCTCATCGTCGACGACCGGCCACACCGCACCGCGCGGGTACTTCGGGTGTGCCGCAACAGACGGCCAGGCGTAGCCCTGCCCCGGAGCTTCGTGGACGGTTGCCAGCACACTGGACAGTGCCACAGCATCCGCACCGCAGGCGATTGCCTTGGCAATGTCACCGACGGTATCAATGCCGCCATCGGCAATGATGTGGACGTAGCGCCCCTCGGTCTCATCGAGGTAGTCCTTACGGGCAGCTGCAGCATCCGCAATAGCGGTAGCCATTGGCACATCGATACCGAGCGCATCCGGGGACGTCGTAAAGCCCGTACCGACAATCACACCAGCTGCGCCTGAACGCATCAGATGCAGCGCAGTCTGGTAGTCGACAACGCCACCGGCGATAACTGGAACGTCCAGGCTGCCGATGAAGTCCTTGAGGTTTAGCGGTTCACCCTGAGCCGTGACATGCTCTGCGGAAATCAGCGTGCCCTGGATAACCAACAAGTCGATGCCGGCCTTGATAGCCAGCGGAGCCAGCTCACGGGCATGCTGCGGGGAGACACGAACTGCAGTAATCGCGCCGGTTGCGCGAATCTCCTTGATGCGCTCAACCAACAGGTCAGTATCAATTGGAGCAGAGTGCAGTTCCTGCAGCTTGCGGTTCGCTGCCTCGGATTCACGCTTGGTGGCGGCATTCTTTGCCAACTCCACCAGCTCGGCGATCTTGTCCTGCGCATCGGCGTGACGGGCCCAGATACCCTCGGCGTTGAGAACCGCCAAACCGCCCAGGCGAGCAAACTCAGCGACGGATTCCGGGCTGGCGATGGCATCTGTCGGATGCATCATCATCGGGAGTTCGAAATCGTAGGCGTCAATTCGCCAGGAGGTATCGACGTCCTTGGACGACCGGGTACGCCGAGTGGGAACGAGTGCAATATCGTCCAACTCGTAGGTCCGGCGTGCCTCGCGGCCAATACCGATTTCAACGATGTCGCGCATGAGCTTTCCTCACATGCCCTTTCCGTGGAATTTAACTCGACTAAGCCAGTTTAGCGCTGGTAGTAGTTCGGCGCTTCGACAGTCATCTGGATATCGTGCGGGTGCGACTCGCGCAGGCCTGCAGCGGTGATCTGGACGAACTGTGCGTCGTGCAGCTGCTCGACGGTAGCGGAACCGGTGTAGCCCATAGCTGCACGCAGACCACCGACCAGCTGGTGAACGATGGAGTCGATGCTGCCGCGGAACGGAACACGGCCCTCGATACCTTCCGGAACCAGCTTCTCTTCGCTCTTGACGTCAGCCTGGAAGTAGCGATCCTTGGAGTAGGAGCGCTTCTCACCGGTCAGGCCGCGGCCCTGCATGGCGCCCAGCGAGCCCATGCCGCGGTACATCTTGTACTGCTTGCCGTTGACGAAGGTGACCTCACCCGGAGCCTCAGCGGTACCGGCCAGCATCGAACCGAGCATGACGGAGGATGCACCGGCCGCCAGAGCCTTGGCGATGTCGCCGGAGAACTGCATACCGCCATCGGCGATAATCGGAACGCCAGCCTTCTTAGCTGCGACAGAGGCTTCCATGATGGCGGTAATCTGCGGGGCACCTACACCTGCGACAACGCGAGTGGTGCAAATCGAGCCCGGGCCGATACCGACCTTGATGGCATCTGCACCCGCGTCAATCATGGCCTGTGCAGCGCCACGGGTAGCCAGGTTGCCGCCGATAATCTGGATGTTCTCGCCGAATTCCTTCTTAACGCGGGAGACCATCCCAAGTACACCTGAGTTGTGGGCGTGAGCGGTATCAACAACGAGCACGTCTACGCCTGCGTCAGCCAATGCGTGTGCGCGCTTCCAGGAGTCCTCGCCGGTACCGATGCCAGCACCGACCAGCAGACGGCCGGAACCATCCTTGGAAGCATTCGGGTACTGATCCTTCTTGACGAAGTCCTTGACGGTAATCAGACCAGTCAGACGGCCTTCGCCATCGACGATCGGCAGCTTCTCCACCTTGTGAGCGCGCAGCAGGTTCAGCGCCGCATCGCCAGACACACCCTGCTCAGCCACGACCAGCGGCATCGGTGTCATGATTTCGGAAACCTTGCGGTTCAGGTCTGCCTCAAAACGCATGTCGCGGTTGGTGCAGATACCGACCAGCTTGCCGTCCTTGTCGACGACCGGCAGGCCCGAGATGCGGTAACGAGCGCACTTGGCATCTACTTCGGCGATGGTGTCATCCGGGGAACAGGTCACCGGGTCGGACACCATGCCAGCCTCAGAGCGCTTCACAATCTCGACCTGCTGCGCCTGCTCCTCAATGGACAGGTTGCGGTGCAGGATACCCATACCGCCCTGGCGGGCCATAGCAACAGCCATGCGAGCCTCGGTGACGGTGTCCATAGCAGCGGACACAATCGGAACGTTCAGACGCAGCTCACGAGTGAGCTGCGTCGAAGTATCAACGCCGGAGGGGATAACGTCCGAAGCATCCGGCAGCAGCAGGACGTCATCGAATGTAAGGCCGACTAGTGGAATCTTGTTGGGATTGTCTCCGCCGAGGCTAATTCCCGTGGGGTTGGTCATGGACTCCTCCTGCTCCACCCTTGCCGACATCCGGCCAGGGGCGCTATCGCTTCGTGGTTGCCAAACGTTATATACAGGGTAGTCCTTAAGTGATGAAACGCGACAATTAGGCGGAGCGACAGGTGCCCGACAAGGGTTAGCCGAAAGCTAGCTGAGGGTTATTCCAAGGTGAACTAAACCCCAACTAAGTGCATCGCCAATCGACAGGATTGCCGTACAGAGCTGTTACGGTAGTGGTTGTGAACCACAACTTTTTCTCATCCATGCCGCGGGATCCGTTCGAAGGAGATCCCAATGACCCGGCAAGCTTTCTCGAGCCGGATGAGCCGTTTGCTCCACTGACAGACCAGGAACGTCGAGAGGTTCTTGAAGATCTGGCCGCAGTTCGCCTATTCCGCACCGCTTTGAGCCCAGAGGGATTACTGGGCGTCTGCATGTTGTGTGAGGACTGCGGTGACGAGCACTTTTATACCTGGGAGGTTTTGGAAAACCACTACCTGATGCTCCTGTCTGGCCAGGCATCCCCGGTTCACGAGCCACAATTCGATCCAGACCCCTCCCGTTACGCCCCATGGGACTACTGCGCAGGCTTTGTCGACGGTTTGCGTTCTCGACGACCTGGCCGTTTCTAAAAATTTGGTAAGAGTTTGACGGAATTGTTTGCGTAGTATCCCGGCTGGCCTCCTTAGGTTTACCAACCGTTCATTGTTGGCCTCCACACTTGAGCTCACTGCTTCAAGAAAGCTCAATGAAGGAGACATCAATTCCGATGACGTACATCGACCACTTGCCCGGGCCCAATGCGGATTTGTGGGATTGGCAGCTGCACGGCTCTTGCCGCGGGCAGGACTCCGCGACCTTCTTCCACCCGGAAGGCGAGCGCGGACGCGCACGCAGCCTGCGTGAAGCCCGTGCGAAGGCTATCTGCCGTTCTTGCCCTGTTCTTATGCAGTGCCGTAGTCACGCACTCAAGGTTGGTGAGCCATACGGTGTCTGGGGCGGTCTCAGCGAATCTGAACGAAATGAAATCCTTCGAGCTAAGCCGGCCGCACGTGAACGCGAACTTGAACGCGTTCTAGTTACTGCCATGTAGTCCCTCTCCTCTCTCGGACTCCATCCAGTTCACATAAAAACCAAAATGCTCCCCACCCTCAGATTGAAAGGTGGGGAGCATTTTACGTGCCAAAGGCCCGGGCACTAGCTCACTGACAATTAGTGAGCGTGATCGTGCTGCGGCTCTTCCTCCGGCTTGTCCACAACAGAAGCCTCGGTGGTCAGCAGCATACGCGCCACGGAGGTTGCGTTGACGACTGCGGAGTGAGTGACCTTGACCGGGTCAATGACGCCGGACTCAATCAGGTTCTCGTAAGTGTCAGCAGCAGCGTTGTAGCCGTTGCCGTTCTCCAGCTCACCAATGTGGTAGACAACGACAGCGCCGTCCTTACCAGCATTCTCAGCAATCCAGAAAGCCGGACGGGTCAGAGCCTTGGCAACTGCACGGACACCGACTGCCTCGTCGCCCTCGAACTCGTCAGCGAATGCCTCGAGTTCACGGGAGATCTGCACCAGTACGGAACCGCCACCGGCGATGACGCCTTCCTGAGCTGCCGCACGAGCAGCGTTAATGGCGTCCTCGACGCGCAGCTTGCGCTCGTTGACCTCGGTCTCGGTAGCAGCGCCGACCTTAATGACAGCCACGCCGCCAGAGAGCTTCGCCAGACGCTCTTCCAGCTTCTCGCGATCCCAGTCAGAGTCAGTGCGCTCAATCTCGGCACGAATCTGGTTACGACGCTCTTCCACAGCCTCAGCGGTGCCGGCACCGTCAACCAGAACGGTCTCGTCCTTGGTAATGGTGATACGGCGTGCGTTACCCAGCACCTCAAGTCCAACGTCCTTCAGCTGCATGCCAGTGTCAGCCGTAACGACGGTTGCACCGGTGACAACTGCCAGGTCATCCATGAACGCCTTACGACGGTCACCGAAGTACGGTGCCTTCACTGCGGCAACCTTCAAGGTCTTGCGCATAGCGTTGATGACCAGTGCGGACAGAGCCTCGCCCTCGATATCCTCAGCCATAATCAGAGTCGGCTTGCCGGACTCGGCAATCTTCTCCAGAATCGGCAGGAACTCCGGCAGGGAGGAAATCTTCTCACGGACCAGCAGCACCTGTGCACCGTCAAGAATTGCCTGCTGAGCCTCGACGTCGGTAATGAAGTACGGCGAGAGGAAGCCCTTGTTGAAAGACACGCCCTCGGTCACGGACAGCTCGGTGGCAATCGACTGCGACTCCTCCACAGAGACGACGCCGTCCTTGCCAACCTTGTCCATGGCACCTGCAACCAGGTCACCAATTTCAGTGTCGCGCGAGGAAACGGTTGCCACCTGTGCGATGGCAGCAGAGCTGCTGACCGAGGTGGCGCGCTGCTTCAGCAGCTCAACCGCCTTGTCGGATGCAGCGTGAATACCACGGTTCAGCGAAATCGGGTTTGCGCCGGCTGCAACGTTGCGCAGACCCTCGTGGACCAGCGCCTGTGCCAGCAGCGTTGCGGTAGTAGTACCGTCACCGGCAACGTCATTGGTCTTGACCGCAACGGACTTAACCAACTGCGCGCCGAGGTTCTCAAACGGATCCTCAACGTCGATGTCGCGGGCGATGGTCACACCATCATTGGTGACCAGCGGACCGCCGAAGGCCTTGTCCAGGACAACGTTGCGACCCTTCGGGCCAAGCGTGACCTTGACTGCGTCGGCAAGCGTGTCCACACCGCGCTTGAGGCCTTCGCGAGCCTCTTCGTTAAAAGCAATAAGCTTCGCCATGTGTGGGTACGTCCTCCCTTTAGTTCTCGATAACAGCCAGGATGTCGCGCTGCGACAGCAGCAGGTACTCTTCGCCCTGGTACTTCAGCTCAGTGCCGCCGTACTTGGAGAAGATGACGATGTCACCCTCCTTGACGTCCATAGGAATGCGGTCATCGTCATCGGCCCAACGACCCGGACCAACTGCGATAACGGTAGCTTCCTGCGGCTTCTCCTTAGCGGAGTCCGGGATAACCAGGCCAGAAGCCGTGGTGGTCTCTGCTTCGTTGATCTGGACGAGGACGCGGTCCTCCAGCGGCTTGATGTTGACGTTCGCCACGATGAATTCCTCCATACATGCGGTGATGTGATGTTCTTGTGCCGGTTGGTCTGCCGTGCACAGCCGTCGTCGCGGGTGAACAACTGTGTGTCAAACAACCTTCGTTAGCACTCTACCCCTGCAAGTGCTAACACTCAACAATAGTGAGCGCTAATGCTAATTGGTCAGCTTGTCGGGGTTACACGCCATACGACCGAACACAGTAACCGTCATTCCGTGTTCCTTGATGTACTCATCGCTAAAGCACGGGCCACCAGAACCGGTTGTGTAACGACTGTCTGGCTCCCTCCTTTGCCAGGCACCTTCGTCCCATTGGTAGACCGCCAGTCCACCACTGTTTGCGCGCCCACCCAGCGCCCACCATCCGTCACAGGCGACAATCGTAAAGTTTTCCTCCGTAGTCGGGAACGCCGATGCCTCGCAATCCCCACTAATCGGATAATCGGGCGTAGCCGTACTCGTAGTTTCCTTCTTGGCTTTCTCCGGCGACTTCACCTTCACGGTCTCCGTCGCAGTCGCAGTAACAGTGAGCTTCGGCGTTACTTCATCCTTGGCACCTGCACCAAACCATTGCTCACCTCGACCACTCACAACTAGGTAAAGCACCGCCGCTACAGCGACAATCACCACAAGCAGCAGCGCGATGACTGCCCATAGCACTCCCCGAGCACGACCGCGCTGATGTTCAACTTGCGGTGCTTGCGTTGTTTGCAGTTCACCCTGCGGCGCAAACAGCTCAGTCTGATTATGCGAATTATCGGATGGCTGAAGTTCCCACTCGCTGTAGTCTTTACTCATTTTTGGGCAAGCGCTTTCCTGTAATTGTCCTGCGATCCATGGCAGAGAAACAAGTCAAAGTCAGTTAACGAAATTTAACATGGATCCGAGGGGCAATCACTGCTTATTGCATTACAGGATCTTCCACAGGCATGGAGGGGTCGGTCGGGCAGGCGTAGCCAGAGGGCTTGACCCCCGCGGCAATGAGGTAGGCGGCAGCTGCGCCAATCATGACACCGTTGTCGGTGCACAGCTTAATCGGTGGCACGTGCAGCGTAATTCCTGCCGAGGTAGCTCGCGCCGCTGCGAGTTCACGCAACCTCGAGTTCGCAGCCACACCACCACCGAGCAGCAGCGTAGTGGCCCCCACATCCTGAGCTGCGCGAACGGCCTTCTTGGTCAATACATCGCAGACCGCCTCCTGGAAGGAAGCACAGACGTCCTCTACGGAGTATTCACGACCTTCCTTCTCTGCCGCTTCGACATAGCGGGCCACGGCGGTTTTCAAGCCGGAGAAGGAGAAGTCATGGCGCGCATCCTGCTGGCGCATCATGGCGCGAGGAAACGCGATGGCCTTGCGATTTCCCTGCTTAGCCAACTTATCGATAATCGGGCCGCCCGGGTAACCCAACCCAAGCAACCTCGAAACCTTGTCGTATGCCTCTCCGGCTGCGTCGTCAAGCGTCGATCCGAGCTCCTCCATCGGACGACCAACCCCCTGCACGCGCAGCAGCTGCGTGTGCCCGCCGGAAACCAAGAGCGCCACTGCGTTGGATAGATCCGCGCCGTCGAGAGCTCCGACAGCAACGTGGCCACCAAGGTGATTAATGCCGTAGAAAGGCACACCCCAGGCGGCGGCATAAGCCTTCGCGCCTGCCGAACCGACCAGCAGCGCACCGGCGAGACCGGGTCCCACGGTAGCGGCGACGGCATCTGGGATAAAAGTATCGATACCGAGCTTGGCAGCTGCTTGCGCGCGCGCCTCGGAGACTACTGGCTGCAGGGCTTCCAAATGAGCGCGGGAAGCAATCTCCGGGACCACACCACCGAAGCGGGCGTGCTGTTCCATGGAGGATGCGACGACGTCGGCAAGCACTTCCACCTCGGGAATGGCGGGGGCGCTGGTGTCGGTGTCGTCGTAGCGCACACGCATCACTGCAGCGCCAGTCTCATCGCAGGAACTCTCGATTGCCAGCAGGGTCAACTCGGTCATAGCAGTCATGGTACTAGCGCACCACCGGGTCGCTTACCAGCGACCGAGTTTAAATTTCGAGGCGACCGAGGTTCCGCACAGCGGCACGCCAGAGAGCGTATTCCTCTGGGTAGTCATCGCGGTAGTGGCGCACGGCGCGCATACCGTGCTTAATACGCTCGATTTCCTCGTCGCCGATATCCTTGCCCTCGGCGTCGACAAATACGACCGTTCCGCAAATTGCGGTGGTGGGGTCGGTAAAGAAAGCCGAGTTGCCCGTAGCAGCCTCATTGCGGCCGAGGGACGCGACCGGATTCGGTTCAGCGCCCTCAGCCTTGGCCGTCGGGTTGTAGAGAGCGGCGTAATCGGCGCCGTCTTCCTGAAACGCCACCGAAACACGGTCGGAGGAAACTCCGCCGAGGAATGTAGCAGCGGCCTCCAACTCAAATTCGACGATGCGATGCGTCAGGTCAGGGTTCACCAGAAAACCTTTAATCATGGAAACAGAGGTACCGCACCGCACCCGCTCCCGCATCTCGAGAGCGCTACCCCCACTATGGCCGCGGGATGTTGCGGAGGTTCGACCGTGCCATGTTGATCATCTGACCAACGCCGCCGCCGAAGACGGTGCGAGTAGCGGCCTTGGAGAATCCCATCAGCATGTCCCAGGTGATGTTTGCCGGGATGGACAGGGCATTCGGGTCGGTGATCATATCCACCAGCACCGGACCGTCGTATGCCAGCGCCTCTTGAATCAGGCGAGGCGCATCGGCCGAATCTTCAATTCGGATGGCCTTGATACCCAACGACTCTGCGACTCCGGCGTAGTCCACTGCGTCGTGGTCGGTCTCGTGCTCCGGCAGCCCCTGAACCAGCATTTCCAGCTTGACCATGCCGAGCGAGGAGTTGTTGAACACAAACATCTTGATGGGCAGCTGCTCCTGCTTCACGGTGATGAGCTCACCGAGCAGCATTGACAGGCCACCGTCACCGTTGAAGGTAATGACCTGACGGTCCCGGTCAGCAGCCTGCACACCAACGGCCTGCGAAAGTGCATTGGCCATAGTGCCGTGACGGAAAGAACCAATCTGCTCTCGCTTGCCATTCGGCGTGACGTAGCGTGCAGCCCAGACATTGCCCATGCCGGTATCCACGGTGAAGACGGCATCGTCATCGGCGTACTTATCAATCAGGTCGGCCACATACTCCGGGTGAATCGGTCGCATGTTCTCAACGTCGTGGGTGTATGCCTCGATGACGTGGCTGAGCAGGCGCTCGTGGTTCCGCAGCTGCTTGTCCAGGAAGGAACGGTCAGTCTTTTCATCCAGGTGCGGCAGGATGGTTTCAATCGTGGCAGCCACATCGCCGACGACTGGGTACTTCACCGTGGTACGACGACCGATGGCACGACCATCGATATCGACCTGGGCGACGTTCTTGGTCGGCAGGAAGTCGTTGTACGGGAAGTCAGTACCGAGCAGAATCAACAGATCAGCATCGTTGGAGGCATCGTGGCAGGCGCCGTAGCCCAGCAGGCCGGACATGCCGACGTCATAGGGGTTGTCGTACTGGATGTACATCTTGCCACCCAGCGCATGTCCCACCGGCGACTTAATCTTCTCCGCAAGCTTGAGCACCTGTTCGCGGGCGTCCTTCACACCTGCGCCACAGAAAAGCGTGACGGTTTTAGCCTCGTTGATTGCGTCGGCAAGCGCGGCGGCCTGGCCGGCGTCAGGGAATACGACTGGGCGACCGCTGCTGATAGTGGAGGTGACGAACTCATCATTTTCCACTTCATGCGTTGTAATGTCGCCCGGCAGAACCAGCACGGAAACACCGTGGCCAGTCATGGTCGACTGGATAGCGTGATGCAAAACGACGCCACCCTGCTCAGCGGAGTTGACCATCTCGCAGTAACCGGAGCACTCGTTGAAGATGAACTCCGGATGGGTCTCCTGGAAGAAGTTCGAGCCAATCTGGCGGGAAGGAATGTGCGATGCCAGCGCCAGCACCTTTGCGCCGTTGCGGTGGGAGTCATACAGGCCCTGAATGAGGTGGGTATTACCCGGGCCACAGGAGGCCGCACACACTGCTAATTCGCCGGTGACCAGGGACTCCGCGCCGGCGGCGAAGGCGGCAGCCTCTTCGTTGCGAACGTGCACCCACTCAATGGAGGACTCGCGCACAGCGTCGACAATGGGGTTCAAACTATCTCCAACGAGTCCGAAGATTCGCTTGACACCCTGCTTCTCTAGGGTTTCTACGAGCTGTTTTGCAAAGGTTTTAGCCATGTGCCTGGTTTAACGCAGATTAGTCAATACGTCAACATCTAGCTGGCCAACTCAGGCCGACACATCGTGTACGCATCCGCCCCAGAGCCCGGATAATAGTTCTTTCGCAGCCCCATATTTTCGAAGCCATAGCGCCGATACATGGCGATTGCGGGTTCGTTATCTGTGCGAACTTCCAAAAACACCGGGCCCGAATCCTCCGCCACAGCTGCCATCAGCGCGTCCATCAGCTGCGTCCCAAAGCCCCGGCGCTGCCACTTCTTCCCCACCCCGATGGTGTGAATCTCGTACTCGGCGGCACCCGCAGGCCCCAGCTTGGTAATCCCCGCATAGCCGCACAGTTCTTCGTCCTCGTCTACATCTGCAATCAGCCCGACGTAGAAATTGTTCGGCGCGGCCAGCTCGGCCATAAAGGCCGATTCCGACCAGGGATCGTCGCCGGCAAATAGCTCCGCCTCAATCGCCGCACACGCCTTGGCCGCAGGAGGTCCGAGACGCACTAGCTTGACGACGCTCATCTCATAGCCTTCGGGACAACGGCATCCGGACGGCGCAAGTACAGCGGCACCAGTGGGCCCGGCGCGGAGTCAAAGTCGACCGCTTCAACCATGGCTGTCGGAGTGGGAAAGACTTGTTCGGCAGCAACCTCAAGCCCGGCAATTTGCTCGATGTGGCTGAGACTGCCGCGGGCCTGGCTCGGCGCGAAGTCGGCGGCTTCTGCTGCAAGTTCTTCCTTGAGCAGCTCCATGACGTCGGCTGGCTTGGCCACTCCCGGGCCGAAAACTCGCTGGCCATCGCGGTAGGCGGCGAAGTACACCTCGCGGCGGCGGGCATCGGTGACGACCAGTTCATCGCCAACGCCACCCGCGAGCGCATCCAGGCTGCAGATGCCGTAGCAGGGAATTCCCAGAGCGTCGGCGAAGGAGGCTGCGGTGGCCATACCAACGCGCAAGCCCGTAAACGGCCCCGGCCCACAGCCGACAACCACGGCATCTAGCTCGGTTGCCGCCACCCCACTGTCAGTGAGGCACTGCTGAATCAGCGGCACCAGCACCTCGTTGTGCGCACGGGCATCCAGGTGCAGCTTTTCGGCCACGGTTTCACCATCGCGGACAATTCCCGCGGTGACCTGTGGAGTCGATGTGTCAACGGCCAAAATGTTCATACTCAGTAACCTACTTGAACCGACTTGAAGCTACTTGCTCCACTTCCAGGTGACGACGCGGGTATCGTCGTCACGCGAACGATCGATGCTCACCTGCAGATAGCGCTCGGAGAGCACCTCGGCGAGCCCCATTCCCCACTCGGCGACCACGACGCTGTCCTCGAGGTCGGTGTCCAGATCGAGTGAATCCAGCGCATCGAAGGCCTCGCCATCGGAGCCGGGCCCCTCTTCGCCAAAGAGTCGATAAGCGTCGACGTGGATGAGGGTGACGCCACCTTTTGCGAGCGGACGGTGCTCGCGGGCGATTGTGAACGTCGGCGACGTCACGCGACCGCGCACATTCATGCCGCGGGCGATGCCCTGCGTGAGAGTGGTCTTACCCGCGCCGAGTGGGCCATCGAGAATCACCAGATCCCCAGCTGCCAACTCCCGGCCAATCTCCTCGCCGAGGTCACGCATGTCCTCTGCGGTTGGCGCGAGCCGGCTGCGCACCCACTTTCGCTCGCTACGCCCCTTCGGTGCGGTGAGGATTTCGTAGTTAATGGTGCCGGATGCCTCCGCGAGGTCATCGAGACCGGGCTCCCCCAGTGTGGGATCACCGACGATAACCGCAGTGTCGCCGGCCTCGACTTCGGTGTCGGGCCCCAGGTCGACGACGAATTGATCCATACACACGCGCCCTACCTGCGGATAGCGCGTGCCATTGATGCTGACCTCGAAATGCCCGGAGGCCGAGCGCATCATACCGTCGGCGTAGCCACAGGGCACGATGCCGATGGTGGTATCGCGGTCAGCTGTCCACGTCTGTCCGTAGGACACCGACTGCCCCGCCGGCAGCTTCTTGACCAATATGACCGACGCTTCCCACCTCATCGCCGGACGCAATCCATGGGTGATCCCCACAATTGGCTCGCCACCATAAATCGCCAGCCCTGGACGCACCATATCGAAGGCCAGGTCAGGACGTGACAACGATGCCGGCGAATTCGCCGCATGGTTAATCAGCTCGTCCAGCCCCGCCTCACGCAGTGCCGCAATCGCAGCACAGAAATTCTGTGCCTGCTTATCGACGCTCTCGTGGCCCGGCTCATCCGCGCACGCAAAGTGCGTGAAAGCACCGGTGACGTTCAGAGCACCGGTCTTGTGCAGCTCAACCAGCTGAGCGACCGCATGCTCAAAGTCCCCATTGGCCATAGAGAATCCCGAGCGCCCCAAGCCCGTATCGACCATCACCGTCACACGTGGTGTCACCGACAGCGCCCGCCCGGCATTGGCCACGGCCAGCGCATGAACCATCGACGGCAGACCGAGGTCAATATCTGCAGCCACAGCTCGCTGCACCAACGAGGTGGCCGCTGCGTCCCAGATCCAGGCAAGGATGGGGATGGCGTGGCCGTCGTCAAGCGTGGCGCGGAGTTCCTCGCGGAGGGAGAGCGCCTCGTCGATTGTTGCGACACCGAGCTGCGTTGCCCCGCCGGCCAGCGCGGCACGCGCGGTCTGCAGCGCACCCTGCGAGTAGCCGTCCGCCTTGACGACGGCCATGAATTCCGACACCCCTGCGATGGCCTTGACGGTCTTCACATTGTGGGTGATCGCGTCGAGATTAACGGTATGGGTCAGGATGGCTGGTGCCGAGGAAGTCATAGCCGTATTTTGCCACTGCTTCCTTCGTTGGTGAACCATGCGGTGGCATCTCGGATGGATTCGGCGATGTCCTGGGCGCTGCAGGGTGCTGGTCCGAACTCTGTCTGCGCGGCCAAAAATGCGGCGCGCGCATGAATAATTGCTGGTAGATAGAGGGCTTCGCCACGCGCTACCCAGGCGCCGAGGAGCCCGGACAGTACATCGCCAGAGCCCGGCGTGGCTGCCCAGGAGCTACCCGCGTCAATCACGACTGTGCGCTGCGTTGTCGGATTGACCATCACAGTGCGGCGTCCCTTGAGCAACACTTCGGAGGAGAACTGCTCGGCAAGTTCACGCGCATCTGCGATGGGGTTAGTGACCTCGTGCCCGGTCAGGCGCTCGAATTCACCGGCGTGCGGCGTGAGAACAGTGCGCAGGTTGCGCTCCTGGCCGCGCTCACGAACGAGCTGTCGGATGTCCTCATGCTTCGACAGCAGTGTCAGTGCGTCAGCGTCGATGACCACTGGTTTGTCAGTGGCCAGAATGTCTCGCAGTTCCTCGGCGGCTTTCTCATCAGTGCCCCGACCGGGACCGACGACCCAGGCATCGACGCGTACCTCTTTGCGATCCACCGAGTCCTGCTGCGTAATGACCGTCGGCAAGGCTGCGGTGATGCGGTTACGTGCGGCCGCGTCGCCGACATAGATGACCGCGGGACTGGTCGCATGCACGGCAGCGGTGACGCACAGCTGACCTGCGCCGGGATACGCCTCGCTACCGGCGGCGATTCCTGTAACTCCAGTGGAGTACTTGTGGTCTGCAGCACCGGGTTCGAGCGGGGTCATCGCGCCAAGTGGTGCCGGAAAGCTCCCGCCTAGGGCTTCGTAGAACTCCACGGTCGGAGTCTGGTGGTGGACGGCATTGTAGGTACCGTTTTCATAGAGCGTCTGCCCCAGTCCTGGAAGTTCGAGGGAGAAGGCATCGAGCGCAATTTCGTGTAATTCGACGGTGCCACAGGATTCGGACAGCGAGTGCGCGTAGCGCAGACCGCCGAAAGTCACCGTTGTCGTGGCCTCGACGTGAGATGGCAAGTACGGGTTCTGTCCCTCCTCCAAATCAGGGTCTGGATTGATGGTCTGGGCAGGCGGGTCAAAAGTACGCCCAGTATCGGCTTCTACGCCGCTCGGCACATCAACCGCGAGAATGGGAACTTTGCCCAACCGCGCTTCGCGCACCAACCACGCGGCCTCTTCACGCAGCGCGCCGTGACCTCCGAGCCCCACGATGCCGTCGATGATCAGTGCGTAGTCTTCACTAATCGACCACAGAATCTTCGATAAATCCGTCTCCCGGTCACACCCCAACGGCAGCACCCGCCCACCTGCGAGTTCAAAAGCTTTCAGTGCCCGCTCGTGTGGCTTCGAGCCCAGCAAAACCGCATCCACGCCATGCCCATCCGAGGACAAGTTTCGGCCAGCATAGAGTGCATCGCCACCATTGCCTCCCGATCCGACCAACAGCAGCACGCGACCGCGACCAGGCTCCGGAGATGCCTCTGAGAGCATCCGCTCCGCCACCTCCGACACAGCGGCGGCTGCGTGGCGCATGAGTTCGTCGTCACGCGTTTGTGCGTCCAGATAGGGCTGTTCCGCGGCGCGAATTTCGGCAGCTGTGTAGCAGTACGTCATAAACCCAGCCTACGATTAGCCCCTATGGATGACTACTCCCCGAGCACGCGAGTTTTCGGCCCTCTACTGCGCGCCTTTCCCCAGGCATACCTGCGCTCGTTGCGTCATCCCGAATGGATCCCCCACGGCGTGCAGGACGTTCGCGAAATCCTCGACGGCAAAGTCACTCCTGAACTGGACAGATACAACGGTCGCACACCAATTGTCCTGGTTCACGGCACCTGGATGAACTCGTTCAACTCCTTCGCCATGTTGGGGCCGTTCCTCGCCCGGAATCGCCCCGTATTCTCACTCGATTACGGCTCCGACCCCGCCGCGCTGGTCAGCCGTCTCCGTAGCGTCAAAGCCACCACCGATTTGAGCGATGCGCTCGCTGAAGTCACCGACCTTCTCGACCGCTTCCGTGCCCACCTCTCCCTACCCCGCATCGACCTCATCGGTCATTCCCAGGGCGGTCTACACTGCCGCAGCTACGCCAACGCGAGCATCGATTCGCTTTACGACGAAGCTCTGAACCGTGGCCTCAACGAAGAAGCAGCCGAGCAGTACGCCTCCGACAACAGCCCCGTGCGGGCAGTCATCTCTCTTGCGGGAAACCACCGAGGCACTACTGCGTGGGGCATGCGCCGAAGGCTCAGTGCCCTTGAGCGATGCGGCCTACCGATGCACAAACTCGTCGACCGCCTTGTCGGCCGTGCCTGCATTCAACAGCTGCTGGACTCTGACTACATTGCGACTCTGAACCGCGCAGCGCGTGGCATTACCCGACGTGGTCCGCACTACCTGAATATCGGCACCCCTTTTGACACCGTGGTTCGCCCGTGGACCGGCGCCTTTTTGCCCGAACAAGAGGGTCACCACATTACGAACGTCAACAATGCCACTGGCGGTGGCGACTGGTCTGATCACCTCGCACTGCTCTACTCCCCCAATACGCTCGAACGCATTCACGAGTTCTTGGAGGAACTGGATGGCGCTGAAGCTGGTGATGTTCCGCATCATCCGCGACAGCGAGTCCTGCCTTTGTACGGCGCCCTGCCGAGGGGCCTCGGACGGAGGAGGCTCGGACGGAGGGGCCGGATCTAATTCAGCACAGAATTTTAGAACATATTTCCAGAATTCTATTGACAGTTTTTCAAACAGGTGTACGATTTGGGTTGTAGGGAAAATTTGTAAGCGAAAGTTCTTTGTCCGGTGCACAGGGGTTGGCGGGACTGGTTGACACAGCCTCTCCATGCTTCTCTCCACCACAGAACTCAATCTTCAATTCTCCGGCGGACACGTAGTAATCAGGGGGATAACCAATGTCATCGTCGCCCACAGAACTTCCAGCACCAGGTCAAAAGCCCTCATGGGCCAACCAGCAATCCGACGACCCGATTAGCAGCGCGGCCCGTGCCATCAACGCCGCAGACCTTCAACTGATCGATATCTGCGCTCCCGGTGAGGAGGTCGATGTCAATCACCATCTTGCCCGCATAAGCATTCGAACCGGCCTTAGCCGCGGCAAGTGTTCTACGCTGTGCGAAATTGCGCTGATGTTCGAACGCCTACCAAAAGTCCGGGCTCTCATCGAATCCACCTTCTGTTTCTCGTTAGCCCATCTCCGCGCCATCGCCAATGGCGTTGCCGGGCTGTCACCAGATCAGTTCGACACGGTAGAGCCCCATCTTTTGGAAATGCTCACTCCGACGCGACCTCGACAAGCAATGGTTGGTGTCTACACGCTGTCTCGTCTAATCGGCGACTTGGTTTCTGAGTACAACGACTGCGCCCGCAACGACGGCACCCAACGGGTTCCAGAAGGCGAAGCGGTCGCACTCTCCGACACGGGCGATGGCAAGCACAAAAAGGTCACAGCAATCCTTGAAAACGACCGCGCGACCGAGCTCATGGCCAGGATTCAGGGGATTCGCAACACAGCAATCAATCGTGGTGAACAGTGCACGCAGGCGGAAGCGCTACTACAGCTGGCACAGAAATCGACCAATGCCGAGATTGTCATCAATGTCTACCGCGAGGTCGGCGGTGGGCCAGCATGGATTGATGGCGTCGGCTGGTTGAGCGAGGTAGCCACCGAAGAATGGCTTGCCCGCGCAACCCACATCCGTATCTCCGCCGACAGCAAGGTGGATGGTTACCGCCCCACCGAGAGCCAGGTGGCTCGCGTCCGTGGGCGTGACGGTACCTGCCGCTTCCCCGGCTGCGACGTCCCGGCAGCCAAGTGCGACCTGGACCATATTCAGCCGTACAACCACGACAATCCCAAGCAGGGCGGGCCGACTGACACTGAGAATCTGCACTGTCTCTGCCGCCGACACCACAATCTAAAAACGCACGAGGGCTGGGATATCGACAGATACCCCGACGGAACAGAAGTGTGGACTTCCCGTAATGGGGACACCGCGACTAGCGTTCCGGTTGGGCCGCTAAAGAACGTCGGCAAGCAAACTTTTCATCAGCGTGTGACACGGAAGATGAAGACGATTCAGAAACGCAACCTCGATTGGATGTTGTCATTTTGCCATGTATCCGATGAGGTCTGGGACCTATCCGAGGAAGAAGCAAAACGCATCGAGTCCCTCACGGATGAAGAACTCGATGCGGAGATTGAGCAGTACCGACGAAAGCAGGACGAACTACTCGACGGTGACTGACTTAGCCAGGTTGCGCGGCTTATCGATGTCCTCGTTACCGCACTGGCGAGCAATCTCAGCTGCCAGGAACTGCATTGGAATCGTAGACAACAGCGGCTGGAGCAGCGTGGAGGTCTCCGGGATCTCAATCAGGTAGTTCGCAAAAGGAACCACCGACTGATCCCCTTCTTCGGCAATCACGATGGTCTTGGCACCTCGGGCTCGAATTTCCTGGATGTTGGAGACAATCTTGGAGTGCAGCACGGCGCGCCCCTTCGGCGATGGCACTACGACGACGACCGGAAGATCATCCTCGATGAGTGCAATTGGGCCATGCTTGAGCTCGCCTGCCGGGAACCCCTCTGCGTGAATGTAGGCAAGCTCCTTGAGCTTCAGCGCACCCTCAAGTGCGACTGGGAAACCAACGTGTCGGCCGAGGAAGAGCATCGTCGGAATAGCACCGATTTCCTTGGCCATGTCGATGAACTCATCGCCCTTAGCGACGACCTTGTCAATCAGTGCCGGGATGGTCTCCAGCTCTTCAAACTCGCGAGTGACCTCATCCGGGTACTTAGTGCCGCGTGCCTGGGCCAGAGCCAATCCGACCAAGTAGTTTGCGGCAACCTGCGCCAGGAACGACTTGGTTGCAGCAACACCGATCTCCGGGCCGGCGTGCGTGTAGAGCACGGCGTCAGACTCACGCGGAATCTGTGCACCGTTGGTGTTACAGACAGCCAGCACGCGGGCGCCCTGGCTCTTTGCGTGTCGCACGGCCTCAAGGGTGTCAGCAGTCTCGCCCGACTGCGAAATAGCGACCACCAGCGTCTGGCGGTCCAGCACCGGATCGCGGTAGCGGAACTCGGACGCGACCTCAATCTCGACCGGGATACGAACCCAGTGCTCAATGGCGTACTTGGCCAACAAACCGGAGTGGTATGCGGTACCACAGGCGACGACGAAGACCTTCTCGATGTCACGCAGATCTTGGTCACTCAGGCGGGACTCGTCGAGAACGATGCGGCCGTCAACGAGGTGACCGGCCAACGTATCGCGGACGGCGGCAGCCTGCTCGTGGATTTCCTTCATCATGAAGGAGTCATAGCCACCCTTTTCGGCTGCGGCGAGATCCCAGTCGATGGTGAATGGTCGACCCTGCTGCTCGTTGCCGGCGAAATCCAGGATGCGGTAATCATCTGCGGTGATGATGACGACGTTGTCCTGACCCAGCTCCACGGCCTCGCGGGTGTGTGCGATGAAAGCCGCAACATCGGAGCCGAGGAACATTTCGTTTTCGCCCACACCGACAATCAGCGGAGTGGAGCGACGAGCAGCGATGATGCGGTCCGGGTGGTCTGCATGAGTAAACAGCAGCGTAAAAGCACCCTCGAGGCGGTTGAGCACGGACAGCGCAGAGGCCTCGAAATCACCAGCGGTAGATCCGCCGTCGGAACCGTCCAGGGCACGGGCGAGCATGTGCGCGGCGACCTCGGAGTCGGTTTCGGACTTCAGCTCAATGCCGGCATCCTCCAGCTCCTGACGTAGCGGAGCAAAGTTCTCGATAATGCCGTTGTGGACGATAGCCACCTTGCCGTCATAGGACTGGTGTGGGTGGGCATTCTCATCAATTGGGCGACCGTGGGTAGCCCAGCGGGTGTGCCCAATTCCGGTGGTTCCAGTGATTTTGTCGCGCCCATCCGCATCAAGGGCAGCCTCGAGGTTGGCGAGTTTACCGGCCTTCTTCTCTACAGTGATATGCCCCTGATCGTCGACAATGGCAACCCCCGCGGAGTCATAGCCACGGTATTCCATGCGTCGTAGCGCATCGACAGCAATATCCAGGGCGGGCTGATGGCCCACATATCCAACGATTCCACACATGTCCTACAGAATAACCCGCGAAGCGGAAAATCGTCATAACGAAATAGACATTCTCGCTCATCCTGGCACTTTTTCAGCAAAGGTATGCACCTTATAGTTAAGCTATTCACTGTGGCTGACAACTTGAAGACTCTGACATCTAATCTTTCCAAGCGTGGACCGCACCGCGTCATGGTCGGTGATCTCGCTTTTACTGGCCTGCCGGGAAAGGTCTACACGCCTGCCGAGGGCAATGGCATCCCCGGTATCGCCTTCGCACACGATTGGCGCACACCGATTGAGGAGTACCACGCCACGCTGCGTCACCTAGCTTCGTGGGGCATCGCGGTCGCTGCTCCGGACACCGAAAATGGCATCGTGGCAGATCACCGTGGTCTCGCCAACGATTTGGAGACAGCGCTCCAGATTCTCGCTGGTGTCCGCCTCGGAGAGGGCAAGGTCGTCGTCCACCCGAAGAAACTCGGCGTTGCCGGCCACGGCATGGGCGCTGGCGTAGCCGTCCTCGCCGCCGCTGGTCACGACCTCATCTCCGGCGTTGGCTGCGTCTTCCCCGCAACTACCGCGCCTTCCTCCAGCGCCGCTGCAACTAATGTCTCGGCCCCGGGCCTCGTCCTGGCCCCTGGCGAGGATCAGTGGCTCGATCGCGGTAACCCGGCTCGCCTGGCTGTTCAGTGGAAGGGCGATGTCGTTTACCGCGAAGTAGACAAGGCTGACCAGGGCAGCTTCTCGGAGACAACTCTTCTCCGTCGTCTAGCGGGCTTCTCTTCCTCCAAGGTGAAGTACCAGGAGGTTGCGCGCGCCGCACTCACAGGCTTCCTGCTGGCCACGGTCGGTGACGACAAGAAGTACTCGGATTTCGCAGACCCGACCGCCACTATCAAGGGCACAACTAACCGCGACATGGAGTGGCTCATCAAGGAGCTGCCGGAAAACCCGGAGCACTCGCTGATTCCCGGCAAGTAGTCACTAGGCCACGCTTCAGGACACGCCCCGAATCGACTTCACCGTCGGCGTCCCTTTCCCCGCCCGCCCGAACAACCGCGTAACGGTTCCCTTCGGTCGGGCGGTTTTTTGTTGCTTTTCGACGCCCGCCGCCACCTCCCTCTCCTTAATTTCGCGTGCTTTACGACGCTCCTCCAAACCCTGCAATTCTTTCTGTGCCCTCTGTACCGCCGTATCGAACTCCTGCCTAGTCATTGCAGCAGCGTCGTAATAGGCCTGCCCAATCCGGTCATATTTCGCGGCATGCTTACTCCCCATTACCACTCACCTGCCGTTGGCGAATTGACCGCGCCCACAAGCTCCTGGGCGTTGGGCTGCTCAGGGGGCTCGGGCACAGCTGAAGCAGATTCCTGCACTGATGCTGCCGAATCCTGGGCTGGTGCTGGCTGCGGCTCTGCTTGTGGTTCTGGCTGCGGTTCCGCTCGCTGTTCTTGGGTTCAGGTTCGGGCTTGGGTTCAGGTTCGGGCTTGGGTTCTGGTTCGGGTTCCGGCACACAGTCCTCCGGCGCAGGAGCTGGTGCTGGTGCTGGTGCTGGCGCAGGTGCCTGTTCGCACACTGGCTCTTCCGTCTCCGTGCACATGTCTAAGTTGAGCAGTGAGGACGCGACACTGCCTGCAACCCCGACAGCTCCCGCAATTCCAGCGATACTGGCCGCCCCGGCAGCGCCAATGGCACCTCCAACGGATATTCCAGCAGCAACGCCTGCCTCTATCCCAATATCAACGTTGGCAACGACCCCAATTCCACCAGCGGTAGCACCGTTGCCACCGGTTACAGTAGCTCCTTCGCCACTCCCAGACTCAGCCACCTCTGCACAGGCCGCCGAGGTAGCACCCGAACTGGCTGGAACAGTAGGAGGCTGCGGCGGGGTGGCGACCACCGCGGCCTCAGTGTCACACGCTGCCTGCTCAAGACACTGCTCGATGCAACTATTACGCGCATCGTAGAGCTGACCAGTGGAGTCGACGAGACTGTTACACACCTGCTGGGCCACTTGTGCGGCTTCGGCGCCGACCTCCGGATCGTCGACAAGCGCTTCGCACTGAGAGAGGATGCCGTCGGTTTGCTCAGCCATATCTTCGGCCTGCTTCTCGCAATCCTCAAGGACCTCGTCGACTTTCTTGCCGCACTCGCCGACGCTCTGCGCGCCATTGGCGGACTGCTCATCCTGATTCGCACAGTCCTGCGCAGCTTTATCGCAGCGCTCCTTGGCGGCGTCGGCGGCATCGCCTTTCAAACCGCCCCAATCGAAAGCCATAGCAATAGTTATCGCGGAGGCTATCAACCCCACGGAGTTAGAGAACTTGGACAGGGCGCTGCCCTTCCAGCCGTCAGCGCGTCGCACCTTATCCAAGACTTTGGGCAGATTCTTGCCGATGCCGCCAACCCCGCGCTTGGCTCCAATACGGCTTCCACGGCCAATAACACGCACCAATATCGGAAGAATTCGAGCAACCCATGGCATCAGTCCACTACCTCAATTCCACCGAGGTCGGCGCTCCCGGCGCTGTCACAGCCTGCAAAGACACGCCACTGTTCCCGCACTGCCGGAGCATGATTGCCAAGTCCCGCGTACATCGATTGCCCGTGCTCACGCAGCCTCGCTGCCGCCTGCTGCAGACGGCGCCCCTGGGCGGCAAAACCCTGGCCACAATCTGCTGCGGAAATATCAGGAGCGCTTCCCCACCGCTCATGGCCTTCACGGCCGCGCTGCTCAATCTCTCGGGCAGCCGAGGTCACTGCATCTTCCGAAAAGTGCAGCAAGCCTCCGCCACGGCCTCCAGTAAAACTTGCGGACACGAAAAATCCCCTTCCCCGCGAAAAACAGTTCTTATTACTGTTAGGCGCGAAAAAAGGGGATTCGGTTCCGTTGAAGTACTAGTGCGGGTGCCCCCGGGCTAACGAGCGCGGTAGATACGCTTACAACCCTCAACACCGGTGAAGCTGAAAGGACCGGTGCCAATCAGTGCGTCGTCTCCCAGGTTTGAGTACTCACCCGGATCTTCATGCGTCACCTGAGCGTGGCGGTAGTAGGTCGGATCATCGAGCTTTACGCGCTCTTCCAGTTCACGAGCATTATCTGCGGCGCGCAGCTGGGACTCGTAGCCCTCGACCACATTGCCGGTGAGGAACTCAGCAACTGAGCCTGAACCATAGGAGACAACAGCGATCTTCTTACCAGTCAGGTCCTTCTCGGTGTCCAGCAGCGAGAGCAGGCCGAAGTAGGCCGATGCTGTGTAGGAGTTACCGATGATGCGGTTGTACTCAGTGGTTGGGCCGAGCTGGCGGGCCTCGTCCTCTGCGGTGAGCTCCACACCGTTATTGGCCGACAGCTGCCGGTGCGCCTTGTAGGCCATCTTGGTAAACGGCTGGTGGTAGCTGAAGTAGTCAATCTCGCTGAAGTCCACACCGCCGCGGGCACGGTAGTCCTCGTAAGCACCCTGAACAGCGTCGATGTAAGCGCCAATAGAGAGCTTGCCCTCCACCAACGCCTGACTGCGGTGGTTCGGACGCCAGAAGTCCATAACTTCGCGGGTGAAGACGCCCGAAGCCGCATCGATGGCCAGGATGCGCGGATTAGCGGTCACCAGCATGGCCACAGCACCTGCGCCCTGGGTTGGCTCCGCAGCGGAGTCCAGGTCATAGCGGGCAATGTCGGAGGCGACAACGATGACCTTTTCCTCCGGATTGCGGGCCACCAGAGCGCACGCAAACTGCAGCGCCGCGGTACCCGAGTAGCAAGCCTGCTTCAGCTCAACAGAGCGCGCGTGCGGGTCAAGACCAACCAACTCGTGGACATAGACGGCAGCGGCCTTCGACTGGTCGATACCGGTCTCAGTGGCGAACATGATGGTGCGCACGCCGTCGATACCGTGGCGATCCACAATCTTCTTCACCGCAGTCGCGGCCATCGTCACCGGATCTTCATCAGAGGCAACCACGCTGGAGCGTTCCTGCCCCAGGCCCTTGTGATATTTTGCCGGTTCCGCTCCGAGTCGGGGCGCAATATCGGCGAGGTCAATGCAGTACGAACCCGTCGCAAAAGCGATGTCATCAATACCGACCGGGGTCACATTGCTTGTTGTCATCAAAACCGTGCCTTCACTACCTCTACAGATTTTAAGAAATAACGGGCAACGAAAACATCCCATGTCATCAGAACGACCTTCATAACGACCATCAGAGCAGTCATCAGACCACGGGATATTTTGCCCACAAAATGTTAATTGCCTACTACAGAAATCTAGCGCGTTTACCTGAGATTTGTCTTAGGTTTTGCGAATTGTTGCGACGCGCTACTTCGCACGCTCGATAGAAACGTGCGCCTCCATCAGCTCACCCGGGTTCGTCTGTGCCGCGAGCAGGGAAAGCTCACCACACCAGACGATTGCCGCGCAGCACGCTGCTAGACGACGGGCATTCTCGCCCGGCTCACGGTCCTCCTTGCAGCCCAGCGCCGTGAGATTCTTCTCCACGAAGTCCAAGCCCTTGCCGTTGCCCACGGAACCGACGATCAAATGTGGCAGGGTGCAGCTAAAGCGCACGGAGCCGTCGTCAAGCGCCTCTACCTGCGTCAGCCCCTGCGAGCCTTCGACGATATTCGCAGCGTCCTGACCGGTAGCGAGGTAAAAGCCCAGCAGCATATTGGCGTAGTGCGCATTACCGCTGCGCAGCGAACCGGCCATGATGGAGCCGACGAGGTTCTTGCGTTCGTTGAGCTCAGCCAGGCGCTTGGCAGTTGTGCGCAGACGCTCGCGGACAACCGGCTCCGGAATGACGGCCTCGGCGATCACGTACTTACCGCGGCCCAGAATGCCATTGACTGCGGAAGTCTTCTTATCGGTACAGAAGTTGCCCGAGATCGAGCCATAGCCCAACTCTGGCATCTGTTCCATCAGGTAGGACATCAAACGCTCAGACGCCAGCGTGGCCATGTTGTGGCCCGAGGCGTCACCGGAGAAGAAGTCAAAGCGGACAAAGAGAAGACGCGATGCGATCTGGAAGTGAATATCTACCAGCTTGGCAAAACGCGAGGAGGACTCCACGACCTTCTTCAGCTCGTCATAACGAGACAGGATGTTGTCGCGCGCAATGACGGCATCAGCTGCCGAGTCGAGAGTGAAAATCACCGATCGGGTCATCTTCTCACCGACGAAAGTGCAGGTAATGCCACCTTCGATCATGCGGGAGACCTTCGCACCGCGACCACACGACGGCCACAGCGGGGTCTCGTAAGTCGCCAGCGGAATCTTCACCTCGTCATTCATGACGTTGCCACTAATGCGCACCGGACCAATCCAGCTCAGCGGTACGTGTGCATATTCCAGGTCGTGCGAGCTCTTTTCAGCCATTGTCCTAAGCGACCCTTTCTAGCTGCATGCAGCTTCGGTTCCCAGCTTCTGTAAATTTCAGCTGTCTTAAATTCTACGGTCAAAAAACTGTGGTCAAAGTTGAGCGGCCAGCTTCAGCGGCAACGGCTGGATGCCAGCGGTTTGCCAGCGCGCGGTGATGTCCGCGGCAGTCTCCTCGGCATCGGCATCTTTTGAGACTCCCACCAGCGCGATTCCACAGTCACCACCACCGGAGCCACTGCTCTTGCCCGCGGCCCCCGCGCCATCGGCGATGTCGGCGAGCGCTTTCAGTTTCTCCGTCTCGATGCACACAGCACGCTCACGCTCATAGTCCTGCAGCAGCGTCCGATTCTCACGCAGGCAGGCAAACGCCGCCGTGTGGTCGCCGTCGGCAAGCGCCTGCCAGAGTCTTTCGCTTATCGACGAGACCCCGCGCACAAAATCACGGTCTGCGCCACCGGCCTTCTTCAACTGCGAGTCCGTCTTCACCGGACTGCCCGTCCAGCCGACCAACAGTTGTAGCCCACCGAGGTCGGTGCGGGCGTCAATGCGAAGATTCGGCCACGGTGCCGCCACGGCAGCGACAGGATCAGCCGCCACGAGCTCTGCGAGCGCCGTCGGATTCGGCCGGCGATAGAGCACCACCCCGCCGTGCGCGGAGCACGCGATATCGCCGCCGGAACCAGCTGCACCAGCCAGAAGCGTGGCCACCATCGCAATCTTGTACACGTCCAGTGAATCCAGCTCCAGACCCAGGTGCGTCCCCAGCGCACGAGTTACAGCCACAGCGACAGCCCCGGAGGATCCCAGGCCATACTTCGCACCACTGTCGGCGTCATCGAGGTCTGATTCAATGACGATATTTATGGGGCGCTCTGGGGTGTTTTCCAACTCGCCCGCAGCAATGCGATAGACCAGGGAAATCGTATGGGTAGCGATGTCATCTGGTGCATCGATATCAATGACGCGCCCCTGCGGGCCGTAATAGCTGGAGTACACGCGAGAGACCGGCTGCGATGGTTCGGCATCGCGGCACCGAACTGTCACATAGCGGTCGACACCTGCGATGACGGCCAGCCCCTCGACATCCATCACCGCATACTCACCAGTGAGGTACAGCTTGCCGCAGCCACGGCCGATGGACTCGCCTTCGATAGGTCCGCCTTTAGCGTTGCTCAACTACTCCCCCAGCTACACCAGGTAAGCGCCGGGGCCGGAGCCGGAAACCAGCACGTCAATATCCTCGAACTCTGCGCGGAAACGATCCGCGATGGTCTCGGCATCGCCGCTGCGGCACAGCACCTTCACGTTCGGCCCGGCATCCATGGTGGCGTAGCACTCGGTGCCCTCGTCACGCAGCGTAGCGACGAGATCGAGAGCCGCCACCGAATCCGGATTCCAGTACCGCACCGGAGGAAGAGCCCCCAGCATAGTGGCGTGCATGCGCATGGCATTGGCCTCGGCAAGCTCGCCGACCGCAGTGAAGTCCGCAGCGGCAATGGCGGCCTTCATGTCCTCGATATCACGAGGCACCTGCTCCACCCAGGCCGGGAAGAACGGTGATGTCTCGACCGTGCGACGCATGGCGGCACGGCTGTCAATCTTCTTGCGCCCCGGGGCCAAAACCGCCACGACCAGGGAGAGATCCAGGCCGGAATCCGGCAGAGCCACTGCGTGGCTGGAAGCATCGTCATCGCCGGGCAGCCACTCAACGAGGCCGCCGAAAATAGAGCGACAGGCCGAGCCCGAACCGCGACGGGCCAGAGCCGAGAGCTGTTCCGGGGTGTAGTCCAGGCCGTAGGCCTTCGCCGCGGCCAGCGCGAGAGCGCCAAAACCCGACGCGGACGAAGCCAGACCCGCACCCGTCGGAATCTCGTTGGTGCTGGTCACCTCTGCGAAGCTAGTGCTGCCCGCACGCTCGCGGACCAAATCCAAAAACTTCTGGACACGGGAGAGGTCCTTGCCCACCATCTCCTGGCCGTTCAGAGTGCCCGAGTCGGCGGTGACGCTGGGATCGTCGATAAGCGACACCGTGGTCGTCGTCGGAGCGATGCCCAGAGTAAGGGACAGCGAACCTGTGGCCGGTAGCTGCACGGCCTCATCGCGCTTGCCCCAGTATTTAATCAGAGCGATGTTGGGATGAGCGACGGCGGTAGCGGTCGTGGTCACGAGGGATTTACCTCCACAGTCCAAGTAGCAACGGCATTGGCGCCCATCATGGCATGGCTAATCAGTTCCGCGTGATCGGCGGACTCTGCCAGCGCCATCACACAGCCACCGCAACCGGCACCAGTGAGCTTTGCCCCGTGGGCACCTGCCAGTCGGGCGGCAGTGACGAGATCGGTAATGGACTCATGCCCAACACCTAGTTCCTCTAGCGCTTCCTGCGCCGAGTCCATGCGATGTCCCAGACGGGCAAAATCGCCCTTGGCCAGGTTGTGCACCGCGCCATCGGCCAGCTGCCCCAAGTGGTCCAACAACTCTTGGCCGTGGACTCGGTGGGAATCGACGAAACCACGCACGCGGGCAACGGCCAGCGACGTCGAACCACGCACACCGGTATCCCCCAGCACCAGCAACATCTTCTTGGCCACCTTCAGCGGATGGAACTCACCCTGCTTGAAGTAAACCGGACGCGATGCGCGGGCAACCGTGGCATCCAGGCCAGAGGGGTTACCGTGCGCCAGACGCTCAGCTTCCTGCACCAGGTCAAAGCGCTGACGCTCGGTCAGAGTGCCATCGGCGAGGTCACGCACTGCGTCGATAAGCGCATGTGCCACTGCGGCAGAACCACCCAGCCCTGCGGCGGGCGGGATACCAGAGCGGAGACGAACCAGCAGGTCGCGTTCGGGAATACCGAAGGTGCGCAGGCCAGCGCGGAGTGCAGCGGCGATGGAGGCAAAGCGCTCCGGCAGCTCGTCGATGTCGATGACCTCGCCGTCCATGGAAAACAGGACTGGAGAATCCTCCACGCGGTCAATCCACGCCATCGTGCGCAGCGACGTCACCGGCAGTGCGATAGCCGGCTTGCCGTAGACGACAGAGTGCTCGCCCAACAAAATCGACTTGGCATGGCCTTCACCGAATGCGGCACCCTGTTCATTGGCCAGGGCATAGAACTCCCCGGTCTCCAATTCCTCGGACTTGTCGAGGCCGAAGTCGTCGACGCTGGCGTTTTCTACGCTGGTCACGAAGCTACACATCCTTTTCCGAAACCGACTGTGCGGCAGCCTGCGCCTCTGCGGGGCCATGGATACCCGGCACACCCGCAATGTCGAAACCGTACTTGGAGAACTTCTCCGCCCCGACACCCCAGACGTGGTTAAACCACTCCGTCATCGGTTCGTTCGCGCGACGTTCTGCGAGCTCCTGCGGGGTCACGTACACCACTTCATCGACCTCATCGGGGTTGATATCCACCGACTTCGGATCGACGATGCCGGCGTACACGTGGTTGTACTCGTGCTCTGCCAATCCCGAACGATCATCGATGACCTGGTAGATAACAATGCCGATTTCCTCCAACTGGGAGACATCCGCACCGAGCTCTTCCTTCGCACGACGCTCAACGGCATCGGCCACCGGCTCCCCCGGCAGTGGGTGCGAGCAGGTCGCATTCGTCAGTAGCAGTGGTGAGTGATACTTCGACTCCGCACGGCGCTGCAGCAGCATGCGTCCCTGCTCATCGAAGAGGAAAAGAGAAAAAGCACGGTGCAAAATTCCCGGCGGAACGTGTGCTTCAAGCTTGCCGACGGTACCGAGAACCCGACCGTCACGATCGACCACCTCTACCTGGATGTCGGCTTCACCCGGGGCAAAGCGGGCTTTAATGTCCTCTGGCGCGTCATTCATTTCCACACTCCTGACTCTAGACTGCGGCCACAACCGCAGCTAACTCCCCGGCAATCTTGCGGGCCGATTCCGCATCGGCGGCCTCCACCATGACGCGGAAGAGCTCCTCGGTGCCGGACGGGCGCAACAGCACGCGACCGGTGGAACCCAGCTTCTCCTCGGCTGCATCGATGGCGGCCTTGACCTCATCAGACTCCAGAATTGCGGCCTTGTTGGACACCGGCACGTTGATAAGAGTCTGCGGCAGCACCTTCATTACGGAGGCCAGCTCAGCCAGAGACTTACCGGTGCGTGCCATCCGCGCCATGAGGTACAGACCGGTGAGGGTGCCGTCACCAGTGGTGGCGTGATCCGGAATGACCACATGCCCCGACTGCTCACCGCCGAGCGAGTAACCGCCGGCGTTCAAATCTGCCAGCACGTAGCGGTCGCCGACCTTGGTGGTACGCAGGGCGATATCGTTTTCCTCCATCGCCAGCTTGAGGCCGAGGTTACTCATCACAGTGGCCACCAGCGTGTTGTGGTGCAGTAGCCCCTCTTCCTTCATGGCGACGGCCAGGATGGCCATGATTTGGTCACCATCGACGATGTTGCCCTGCGAGTCCACAGCCAGGCAGCGGTCGGCATCGCCATCGTGAGCCAGACCCAGATCCGCGCCGTGCTCCAGCACTGCCGCGCGCAAAACCTCAATGTGGGTGGAACCGCAGTTGTCGTTGATGTTGTAGGAGTTCGGCTTGTCATGAATAGCGACGACGTCGGCACCGGCGGCCGCGTACGCCATGGGGGCGGCCTGCGAAGCAGCACCATTTGCACAATCCACTACGACGCGAATGCCGTCGAGCTTGGTGCTGACCGCACGGGAGAGGTGGAACAGGTAGCGGTCGAGCCCGTCTGGGGCCTCCTCGATGACACGCCCCACTCCGGTGCCCGTGGGGCCGGTCTCCGGCAGGTTGTGGAGAGCGTGTTCGATTTCCTTCTCCACCGCGTCGTCAAGCTTGGTGCCGCCCGCGGCGAAGAACTTGATGCCGTTGTCCGGCATGGGGTTGTGAGAAGCCGAAATCATCACACCCATGTCGGCACCGTAGTCGTCGGTGAGGAAAGCGACAGCCGGAGTGGGCAGCACGCCGACACGCAAAACGTCGACGCCCTGGGAAGCCATGCCGGCAGACAGCGCTGCGGCGAGCATCTCACCGGAGACACGCGGATCGCGGCCAACAATGGCCAGGGGACGACGCCCCGACGGATTCGTGCCGCTAGTCAGCACAGTGGCCGCAGCAGCACCCAGCCGCATTGCCAGCGGTGCGGTCAGAGTCTTATTCGCCAAACCGCGGACGCCATCAGTTCCGAAAAGACGTGCCATTGTTGCTAGACCACTCCTTGGGGGTTTTATGAGTTTTGGTATCGCGGACTATTGCATTGTCAATGCTGTATTACTTTAGCCGGTCGCGCAGGCGAATCCAGACTAGCCACAGGACACAATTGGCTGCGGGTCATAAACCGTAGTCTGAGTTTCACGCGAGATTTCCGCGCCCGAGAGGTCCCGAATAACGCGTGTATCAGAAGTGGTGAAGCCCTGCGCACCCGACGACGGCTGGCAAGAGCTGCCACTGACCTGCATACGCTGTGGTTGCGTGTATGCCCAACGGCCACCATTGATGGACTCGACGTTGACCTTCTTCACACCCTTGATGCGCACAGTGACGTCGGAACCAGTAGTAACGGCCTCGATAAGAATCGGAGTGTCGGAACTGTTCTTAAACGCTAGGTCGATTGCGCCCTCGTACACCGTCGCCTCACGGCCGGCCGGGTAACGCGAAATGTAGTAACTGTGCGGGGTGTGCGCGACATCCTCCATGCCCGCAAAGTACGAAGCATTGTACAAAGTGGTGGCGAACTGGCTAATGCCACCACCGACAGCCTTATCCGCATGGCCGTTGAGGATAATGCCCGACTCGACAAAACCCTGCGCAGTACCGCGCGGACCCGTGTAGCCGTTCAGACTGAATGTATCGCCCGGCGCCACGAATGCGCCGTTGACCATCTGCGACACCAGGGCAATGTTTGTTCCCGATGCCGAGCTGAAGCCACCGGTGGTGAACTCACCAATGACATCATCGAAGGTGGCACTTTCCGCTTGTTCGGTGGTGTAGGTGGCGGGCTTGTCCTCGTAGACCGCATCAAACTCGCGCTTATCCGTCGAAGTCACACGCTCGGCGAAGTCCTTCATAGTTTCATCCCACTTCACGGCCACGCCATCAACCGAGGGGACCACTTCACGCGCACCACCGCTAAAGCGTATCGACGCATTGCGCTTATCAACCTCGGAAGCAGCCAGCCCCTCCTCGAGGATCTCGCGTGCGCGGTCGACATTGATATCAGCGGCCAATCCGCCGTCGCGCGGCACAAAGCTGATGATTTCAGCCATGCGCTCCGGCGGAATTACACCATCTTTGCCATCACGGCCCTTGGCAACAATGGGGCCCGACACCGCATCGGCGGCCTCTCCCTCAGCTGCCTCACGGACCTGCTCCTCACCGATAGCCGGGTCGTGCGCGGTGGTCTCTACATCGATGCCCTCCGGCGACAACCACTTGGCGGCCAAATCCCCGCTGACCGCATTGCGGTCGACATCTTGGCCGATGACCGGTGGAGTTGTTTCCACGCGGCCGTCGACAAGCTTGACCTCACCATCGACGGGAGCAATAGTCAGTTCGCCGACGAGACGGTCGACCTGCGGCTCGAACTTAGAGTTATCGATATCGCTGACCAAATCCAGCTCACGGGTAGTAAAGAAACTGCGCACCCAGGTAACTGGGTTTGCCGTCTGCTTGCCCGCCTGCGCGACCGTCTTCTCCCAGTCGATGCTCAGCCCCGCCTCCTCGGGCAGAACCTCCGCCGTGCGTTCGCCGGCACGCAACGCCACTGGGTGAGTGGAAAGATCACCGAGCTGCTCTTCGAGCTTCGCCTCAGCGTGATTCGCGCTCAGCGTGCTGATGTCAATCCCCGCAACGGTAGACCCGCGCGGGACATGGTCCTTGTTCAGCACGTAATCGACAGCGTAAAACACACCGAAGAGCGCGAAGATACCGAGGACGATGCCGAGGAAAATCTTTAATCCACGGTGACTGGAGGAAGACTTTTGTTTGGCCACAGCCACTTACTTTACCGTGGAAACACTACTAACTAGATTTTTATTAGATTCCGCAGGTGTCCGGAATGCGTTTCTTGTTCTTCGCATACTGCTGGAAAGCATCGACCACGGCATTGGCATAGACCTCGGCGCCATCCGGGGTCGGGTGGATAAGGTCCGCGCGCAGCTTGGACAAATCATCACGCACACCATGGCACCAGTCAGCCACATAGACATTGTCGCGCTTCTTTGCCGCGTCGAGGACTTCCCTCTCCGACTGCGGCATCCACACACGATCACCGTACGGGTTGATTAGGACAATGATGCGGTCTTCACCCAGCGAATCGAGGATCTCATCCAACAGGTGTTCGTCCGATGCCGCAGCCGACTGATTGATACCAAGGCCCAGCACGACGAATGGATCGAGCGTACCCGCCGCCTTCATACTCGCGATGATCTCCGGGGCGGCCGGATAACCACGGGAAACAGCCGCATCGATATAGATACCGGGCAGCTTCTCTTCCAACGCCGACGCCGAGGCGAGCATCACAGAGTCGCCGATAGCGGTGATCTGGTCACCACGCGGCATAACACGCTTGGCCAACTCGGCTTCCTCCGCCTTTTGTGCCTGTGCACGGCGCTCAGCTGCCTCCTGTAGCTGTGCCTCCAAACGCGTCATCTTCGGCGCCGTAGCCATTCCCACAACTGCACCAACCACGACGACCAGCGCCAGCCCTGCTGCAACGCGCGGCTTCCAGGAACCGGCAAACTGCGTGCCCGAAAACTGCAACATCCAACGGCGGTAACCCATCCGGCGAATTGGCGATTCCACATTCTTGTACGACCAGTTCGCCAAAAGCAGCGATAGCGCGATGCCTGCGAAGGCAGCGAGGTTCTCATACTGCATGGCCTCATTGCGCTCCAGCAGTTCGCGGATGAGCACGATGACCGGCCAGTGCCACAGGTACAGCGAGAAGGAAATCTTTCCCAGCCAGCACAGTGGCTTGAACTCAAAAATCTGACGCACGGGTGAGACACCGCGAACGACAAGATAGAGAATCGCCGCCGACAGCAACGAGGCGAACACCAACCCACCGCGGTAAGTCGCCGACGCGGTATCCGACATCATCAGCAGAACCAACGAAAGGAAGATCAGCGGCAGCGAGGCCACTACGAAAGCCTGGGCGGAACTGCCAAAGAAGTCCCGCAGGAGGGGTTCCGTGCGTGGCCAGGAGTCCGCCTCTGCGCGTGACGACGTCGATGTCAACCACAATGCGAGGGCCGCGCCAAACAGGAGACCAAAGGCGTGAGTATCGGTACCGTAGTAGACCCTCGTGGGGTCGACCTTCGGATCGTAGAGCGAGACCATCCACACGAAAGAAGCAACCGCCCCAATGCCCGCCACTGCTGCCAGCTTGCGAGATGCCAGCTTCAAGGCGAGAAGAGCCACAAAGATCAATGGCCAGAGCAAGTAGAACTGCTCCTCCACCGACAGTGACCAGTAGTGCGCTAACAGCTGCACTCCGGAATCCGCGAAATAGGACTGAGAGCCCGCAATCTGCGTCCAGTTATTGACGAAAAAGACCGTGCCGAGAAACTGCGTCGACAAGCCAACAGCGGGATCCCCGCCGACCAGACCTGCGACGGCGATGGAAATAAACAACACGAACATCGCAGCCGGGGCGATGCGGCGCAGCCGACGAAGCCAGAAGTCCTTTAGATCGATGCGCCCAGTGACCGCGCGTTCGCGCACCAGAAGCGAGGTGATAAGAAATCCGGAGAGCACGAAGAAGATATCCACACCGATGTAGCCACCGGGCAGCACATTATCGAAGTAGTGGTAGATCACCACTGTGGCAACAGCCAGACCGCGCAGCCCATCAATGCCTGGTACGCGTCGAATGCGGAAGGGATGCTTCGCCACCGACGACGAGCTAGAGGAGCTCTTCGCGTCGGAGGTCTTGGTGGCTGTGGTGCTCACCGCCATACGGTTTCCTTCTTCCCATCGCACTGCAATCGCACTTTCATCGCACTGCAATCGCACCGCGATAAACGATTCTCGTGGCAGTTTTTAACGGATAAAAGTCTAACGTACGGGGCTTGTCTCAAAAATGCAGCCATGCCTGGTAACGGCGGACTTTAACCCAAAAAAGCACCTCGGCTTGCGTGTAATACGCAAACTGAGGTGCTTTTCGAAGCAGTAAAGCTTAACGCTTGGAGTACTGCGGTGCGCGACGGGCCTTGTGCAGACCAGCCTTCTTGCGCTCGACAGCACGAGCGTCGCGGGTGAGGAAGCCAGCCTTCTTGAGAACGCTGCGCTCCTCCGGGTTGAACTCGTTCAGGGCACGAGCGATAGCCAGGCGCAGAGCACCGGCCTGACCGGACGGGCCACCACCGTTGATGTTGGCCTTGATGTCGAACTGGCTCTCGCGCTCGACCAGGACCAGCGGATCCTTGATCTCCTGCTGGTGCAGCTTGTTCGGGAAGTAATCCTCGAGCTCGCGGCCGTTGCAGACAATCTTGCCGGAACCAGCGGTCAGAACGACGCGGGCGACAGCGCGCTTACGACGACCGACAGTCTGAATCGGACGATCCAGGGTCAGCGGTGCAGCCGGAGCAGCCTCAGCCTCGGTCTCGGTAGCAACTGCGTCGCCGATGGAAGAGGTGAACTCTTCAGTGGCAGCAGCAGCGGCAGCCTGAACATCATCGTAGGAAGCCTCGGTGGCCTCTACGTTCTGGTTCTCATTGACGTCCTGTGGGTTGGTCACTGTGCCACCGCCTTGATCTCGTAGTTTTCAGGCTTCTGACCGGCGAACGGGTGCTCGGAACCGGCGAAGACGTGCAGCTTCTTGATGGACGCACGCGAAAGCTTGTTGTGCGGCATCATGCCCTCAATAGCCTCAGCGATAACACGCTCCGGGTGAACCTCGAGGGAACGACCCAGGGTCATCGACTTCAGGCCACCCGGGAAGCCCGAGTGGCGGTAGCGCATCTCACGTTCCCGCTTGTTCGAGGAGACGTGCACCTTATCGGCGTTGATGATGATGACGTGGTCACCGCAGTCGACGTTAGGGGCGAAGTAAGCCTTGCCCTTACCGCGCAGCAAGTCTGCGGCGTGAGTAGCCAGACGGCCGAGAACAACGTCGGTAGCGTCGATGACGTACCACTTGCGCTCGATGTCACCGTCCTTCGGATGGAAAGTAGACAACATGACTCCTTTTAGGGTCCGTGTAGATTTGCCAGCCACCGTGCACACTGTTGTTATTCCCCGGCGGCCGGTGGAGACCCGAGGCAACATTCACGTGTGCGCACACAGTTTGACTACTCTACCTTGAGATGGCACTAGAACAAAAAATGCCAAAGCCAGTCTCAGCCGCAAACTGCTGAGACTGGCCTTTCCCCCCCCTGGAGTGCTGCTAGCAAGAATACTTCAAAGGCAGATACCTAACTGAAGATCTCAATTGAGCAATGTCCTCCCCTCCCCCGGTTACATAGCTCAATCAAAAGTGCCTCAAGCAGGAACCAAGCTATCCCCAGCTAGCTGCCGCGCGGCGGTTAATATCCGCCATTCGCTGGCTACCTGCGCTGACCGTATCCGCGATAGTCGTGAGAATCATATTGAGCTCCTCCGCTGCTGTGTCCCATTCACGCTGAGCCTCCTGGTAAGAATCCGAAGAGTCACCCTCCCACGTAGAGACCATCGGCGCGATGCGCTTCTTCAAATCTCCGAGCAGCCCGTTGATGGTGCCAGAAGTGGACCGAATGTCATCGGCAGCACCGTCGATGCCGCCAAAACTGTACCTAATTGGTTGCATTAAGAACCCTTTCCCCAAAAGGTGATGTGTGTTGTGTGATTCAGTGTTGTGGTTGTGCGATTCGATAAAACGTTTAGAGGTTCAGCAACGACGCACCCGCTGCTGCCACCTGCTTGAACGACGACGCCCCCTCGTCCTCGCCCGCATCGAAGCTGCTGGAATTTGCGCGGATGTTATCCGCGATATCCGTCAGCGCATTGGATAGACGCATAGCTGCGTCATCCCAACGAAGCATCAGATCATCGAAGCTGTCTTTAGCCTGGCCCTTCCATTCCCCCGCCAGACCGTCCACGACGCCTCGAATGCGACCCAGCTCGCCCTGTACTTCCGAGTTGACGCCATCGACGTCCCCCGCGGTAGTGGTCATTTGATCTGATTCGGCTGCAAATAGGTTTGCCACTGTTTCCCCCTTATTCGTGTTGAGTGACTGATTAACGACGGCATTTTTACCTCCCCGCGCGAGCCAGCCAGCTTCCCGCGTTAAAAACCCGTCATATTGTTTGGCGCGAAAAACCCCGATTCGGTTCCATTTTGGTTTTCCAACCTTTACCCCTGCCTACCCCCCCCGCCCATCCCCCAGTCACTTTCTCTACGCCCCTCGCGTATTACGGCACCGGCCGAGCGCTTACTACTGCCTGGTCGCATACGGGTCGTACCGGCGCAATAGTCCTTCCTCTGAACTGGCACCCCACACTGACTTGAGTTCCGTACATCACTTTGTGATGCCAGAGCACTATCGAATTACCTGACGGCAGCCGCTCCTCTACGACTACGACATCGGTGCCCAGTACTTGTCTGCGTTCCGGCGCGGACTTTGTCTCATCCCCGGCAACGGAGCTGCTCAAAGCGGCGGCTAGATGTTCAAGCGCCATGTCCTGCGAAAGCGGGCTAGCGAGCACCAAGACGCGCATATCTCCGCCATCCACCGCAATCAGACGGTCTAACGGACTTGCCGAGTCAAGCTCCCACCCGCCGGGAAACCGAGCTTCCACGCCCGCATTGGTCAGTTTGACTATTGGAGCAGAATCGGGAACTGGTTTCGATGTGGATGGAGGCGTCGTTACAGGAGGCGTAGTTACAGGAGGAGCCTGTGCGTGCGATGTCTCACGCTGCTTCTGTCTCCCTTCGTTCTCCCTAACTATGCCGCCACTAAAGAGCCATGCAGCAATCCCAACAATCAGAACCACCACCGTCAACAAACCAACGGCAGCTACTGACACAACTGTGCTTTGATTCGACGCTGAGCTGACTTCTGCCCTGGCTGCAGGACGCCGCCCCGCGAAATCCTCCGACGGCTCCACTTCACCGGCTTCAGCGTCGCCGATGTTTTTCAACCAGGCCGGATTTACGCACTCCCCGAGCCGCGATGCTGGGCAGTCGAAGACTAAAAATCCACGGTCGCGCAGACGATCGACTAGTAGAGCTCGCCGCGGGTTCGCTAGCCCGGGTGGAACTTCGCCGACGATGAACTCAATATCCTCCTGCCAGCGGGGCGGATACTCAGTGATACCGCGCCCACCACTAACTTCCACATCATCGGGTATCCCCTGGGGCGCATCCGGATACATGGTCAGCTGATAAGCCAGCGCAATGACTGTTTCCACCAATGGTGCGCTGTCGTTCGCTCCGACCAAATGTGTCATCCGACTGGCAATGTGGCCCCCGCTCAGACGAGTGACACAGACACGCGTTTCCTCTACTTCCACCAACACGCTATGAGACACAGTTGCCTCATCGAGTTCCACAACGGCGTCGGCAAGCGTCAGGATGTACGGATTGAGTTCAGCAGCCAATAGCGCGGAGGCCAACCGGCACTGTCGCACAGCACCCCAATAGCTGGGCACAATGACTGTTTGCATGCTCTCGAGAAGCGGTCTAGGGCCATGCACCGCCGGTTCTGCGGTGTCTGCAGGTGCCGCGAGTCCCCACAGGTGCCAGGTGCCGTGGCGCAGCGTCGGGGTCTGGGTGGTGGAGGAAGATTCGACCCGAATCATCAACTGTCCTCCTGGTCACCAGTGGTATCCAACCACCCCAACTGCACAACCTGCGGACTCTGGCCGTGCGCCACCCAATAGCCACGGCCCGGCGGCTGCTCGCAAGGCTTTACGCCGAGGATGGGGCCGTCGTCGCGTGTGCCGTCCATAACAAAGACGCTGGCACCCTGGTCCTTAACCGCACCCATGACCGGGTCGTGGAGGGATCGCAACGCCCCGCTGATTCGACGGGCAAAAAAGATATTGAGCCCAATGTCGGCGGCGTGAGCGATGACTTCTGCCAGCGGCTGCAAGGGGTTACCCCGCGAGCCGGCCACGAGGTCATAGTCGTCCACGATGACATTGATGGTTGGACCACTCCACCAATTTCGGGCCTTCAACTGCGCTGGGGTGATATCCGGTTGCGGGAGACGGGCCTTCAGTACCTCTGCCAGCTCTGCCAGCATGGGTGTCGCCACCGCAGCCGAGCCCGCATAGCCGGCCAGCCGCTCTTGGGGCACGGCCTCCATTAGCCCACGGCGGTAGTCAATTACGACGAATTTCGAGGACGACTGCGAGTACCGCAACTGGTGAACGATGCCCCTCAGCGCGGCGGTTCTGCCGCTGCCTGCCGAACCGAATATCAGTAGGTGACGATCCTTTTCTGGGTGGAATATCACCGCGCCCAGACCGGCTTCTTCGAGCCCCACTGCAATCGCACCTCTCGTCGCGGCCGCTGGTCGTGGCAAACGCGCAATATCAATCCGCCGCGGCAACAACTGGAGCTTTGGTGCCTGCTCACCGTGCGGCGCTGTCTCTGCAATCCGCTTAGCGTCTGCAACGCCGGTGAGAGCTACCAGCATCGCAAACCCGCCCGGCGCGACTCCGCGTCCTGGGCTCTCCGGCACCAGCTCTGCTGCCTTACGGTCAATCATTGAATCCATCGACTCCGCCTGCCGCAGCTCAATCCGCGTACCAATCAGGTCGCGAACGGCAGGTCTCATGTCCGTCCAGCGATAGGCCGTGAGCAGGACATGAATTCCCACCGCCAATCCATCTGCAACCAGCGCCTGCACATCGTCGCTCAGCGCCGGAAACTCCGTTTTGAACGCACCCCAGCCGTCAATGACCAACACCGAATCCGGCTGTCCTGCCGCCCGTGCTGCTTCCGGAGAGAGCCATCCATTAGTGCGAAAGAGCTGTTCCCGACGACTTACCTCACGACGCAAAAAACCAATCGTACGGCGAATAAGCTCCTCGTCTCCGCGGTGTGCAACCGACGCGACATGCGGCAACTCAGCCAGGTCGCTCAAGCCGCCCGCACCACAGTCGACGATATAAAAATGCAGGTCACGAGCGCTGATGCCGTCGGCAAGCGCGAGGATCGCTGTGCGTGCGGCAGTGGTCTTTCCTGACCGCGGCGCTCCGACGATTGCCACGTGCCCACCGGTCGTGCGCAGGTCAATACGCAGTGGGTCCTGACGCTGAAACAGCGGCTTGTCCACCAGTCCAATCACACCGGTCAACCGCTGTCGCGGCAGCTGCTCGTCGGGCTGGAGCTCGATGGCCTCCGGTAATGGTGGCAGCCACACGCGATGCGCACGTGTCGGTACGTGCGAGACCGCTGCCACCACGGCACCGAGCACCGTCTGCTCCGATGTCTGCACAGGCGGATCCACCATTCCACCATCGCTTGACGACGCACCGAAAGCCTCCCGCGTCCAATTTTCAGCGGTAAATTCAGCGACAGCGGCGACCTGGCCCTGCAGCCCCTGCTCTGCCCCAGCCGCCGCACCGTCAACAGGCTGCGGACGGACCACCGGGCCGGAAACATACGCCGACCGAAAACGCACCGGCTCGGCGGCAGCAGATTTGATATACCCAATGCCCGGGATGGCCGGCAGATGATAGGCGTCCGGAACGCCCAGCACGCTGCGGGACTCCGCGACGGAAAAGGTCTTCAACCCAATACGATAGGAAAGATGGCTTTCCAACCCGCGCAAGCGGCCTTCCTCCAGACGCTGACTGGCCAGCAGCAAATGCATGTGCAAACTACGCCCCAACCGACCAATCGCAACGAAGAGCTCAGCAAACTCCGGGCGTGCGGAGAGCAGCTCCGAAAACTCATCCACCACAATCAGCAACGCAGGCATGGGTGGCGCATCTATCTGCCCAGCGCGTCGGGCTTGCTCATAATCGCTGACACCGGCAAAATTCCCCGCAGCGCGTAGCTGCTCTTGACGCCGCGTCATCTCACCCCGCAGTGCGTCTTCCATGCGGTTGACCAGGATAAGCTCCTGCTCCAAGTTGGTAATCACCGCCGAAACATGAGGCAATTGATCCAGGCCCAGAAACGTCGCCCCGCCCTTGAAGTCCACCAGCACAAAGTTCAACTGATCCGGACTGTGCGTGGCTGCGAGCCCTACCACGGTCGTTCGGAGGAATTCCGACTTACCCGATCCTGTGGCGCCAACGCACAAACCGTGTGGCCCCATGCCGCCCTCGGCACTCTCCTTAAAATCCAGATAGACCGGCGCGCCGCTGTCATCAGCCCCCACAGGAATTCGCAGACGCGCACTGCCGTAGCGCGGTCGGTAGCGCAGAGTTGTCGGAGGCGGATAGAGCCCGAGCTCCTCCATCACCGGATCTTCCGAGGTCTTAACGGAATCATCTGCGCTTGTTGGTACTTCAAAACGCGCCAAGCTCCGCCCAAGCACCTCCGCTTCTGCTGGACTCAGCTGATCAGGTACGCCAATCTCCTCCCGTCCGGACGCGGTTTCCGCATGCACAGCAGTAGTGGAAACAACCAGCGCGATGCCATGGTGAACCGCTGCCTCCCACAACGTTGACTGCGCTTCCACGACGGTCAGTAGTACTACCGAGGTCTCCGACCCCGCCGCGTCAAAAATCGGTGTCAGTTCAGTGACATCGTGCTGTCCGTTCGAATCCGCCAGCACAATCAGCACTGCAGCTGGCAGTGTGTCGATAGCCGTGAGCAGCTCAGTCAGCTGCACACACGTCGCCGCCCGCAACCGCGCTGGGCCACAGGCATCAGTAACTGCGGGGTGTCCGTGGTGTGGCGTCCATTTCAGCCATTCCCACTCATCTCCCACAACTGCAATCAGGCAATCCTCCGGATGATGCAGCGCAGCAGCTTGGGCGACCATCGCTCGAGCCAGCCCCTGCGCCGCGGTATCTCCAGTGAGCGCGATGATCTCAAAGGCTGACACATCTATGGCAAAGGGCACGCCCTCAACCTGACGAGCCGATCGAATAACTTCCCGCAGTGCTACGGCGGAAACCGGATCCAGTTTCTCCGGCGCCGGAATTGCCGGTGGTGTTACGGGCGTTGCGGGCTGCTGCGTTGCCACCCCGATGCGCAGCTGCAAGAAATCCGGGTCCCCCTTTCGGCGTTCGCACGCCCGCCCCATCGCCCCCAGCTGCCACAGAGTTCCAGGCCGAGGGTGGATAAACTGCGCCGATTCACGCTGCATCCTCGCTGCTTTCGCCACCGCGCGGCGAATACTGGACAAATGCCTCTGATAGTCCTTCCGCACCGGTGCCATGTCCTTATTTCCCGCCCCGCCCGACACCATCATGCCCACAGTGGAAAACACCATCATCAGCGGAAACATAAACGACATCGGGTTACGTCCCATCCCAGAGACAAACACCAACACCACCATGCCAACCACTGCCACGACCATGATTAACGGCATGAGTGCACGCATCAGCGGCACCGGCTGTGGCTCCGGCGCTTCTGGAGGCGCATCCGGCGCGATTGTGCCTGTCATAGGCTGCGGCCCCGCTTTTCGGGTAGCCGAAATCTCCGCCTGTGCACTAGTCACAAAAATCCCCCCGCTATGTGTCGCCCCTTGTGTTCACTCGACGGCCAATCCCCCGACCAATCGGTGTACGCATAGCTTAAAACACACTCCGGATTCTCGCAGCGCATGACCGAAACTGATAGCGGGGGCACGCGCAGTTACTACTCCGAGTAGCGCTCTAGCGAGTTGTACGACACTCTAGAGGGACTAAAGCATGCAGAATTCATGGGGGAAATACATGCTGGGGGAACTCATTCGCGTGCGCATTGATGCCGCACACATGCCCGAAGACACCAACCGAGCACACGCAGACCTTGCGTTACCGACCAACGTCGCAATCGCCGCACTTGTACCGGATATCCTGCAAATTTTCGATATCGACATTGCGGACTTCCCGCTGGCACAGTGGCAGCTACGGACCGCCACTGGCACGATTTTGCTTGCCGACGACACCCTGAACGATGCCGGTATTGCACCAGGCGAACGCCTGGTTGTTATCAACGACCCAGGTCCCGTGCCCAAACCTCGACTCTTCGATGCCGCCGATGCTATTACCGACACCACCTATACCGACGGTATCGGGACGGCTGATTTGGTTGTTGGCTGTACCGCCGCCCTCGTGGCCACGGCTTCAATCGCAGCTGCCTCACTGAGCTTGAGCAGTACCGATTCCACACTGGCCGCGGCAATCAGCTTCATCGCGCTGCTGGCAGTAGCGGGTGGACTGCGCCTGGCTCTGTTGCGTAGCGCAAAACCGGCGATTGTCATGTCCCTGGAGCTGCAAGTGCTCATTCTGGGCACCGCTTCGGGACTCTGCTTCGTTGGCCTCGACCTACACCGCATACTCACCGACTGGCCGCCGACTGCTGCGATTAGTGTCGCGCTTGCCGTCATCGGTTTGATTTTTCTCATTTCCAACACCGGCGACGGCGACAACCGCATCACCGTTACCCTGGGCGCGACGAGTCTCAGTGCTGCAGTTACCTTCGGTATTTACGCTGCGGCTGTCGCACTTTTCCACAACTCGGTTCAATCAGGAGCGCTCACCGCTACTAGTGCAGTCATCCTGATACTGCTGGCACCTTCCATCGCTATCAAGGCTGCCGGTATTCGCGTACCCAAAGTCCCTGCCGCCGGCGAGAGCTTCGATGACAGCGAAACTCCCGAAATATCCCACAACGCACCTAAGCGAGCGGGGTGGATTCTCGATGGCATCCTCTGCAGTGGCACCGGAAGTCTCAGCATCTTCACCCTGGTGGTACTTTTCTCCGGAGCCTATGCGAACAAGTGGTGGCCTCTAGGCATGGCTGCTGCTGTCATAGTCTTTTGTGCAATTCACTCCCGTGGCCAAGCCCGGAAAGTAGCTTCCACCTGTACTGCTTTAGCTGGTCTTGCCGTCATTGTGGCCGTCGCCTTTCAACAGTGGTTCGAGGGCAATTGGCCAGTCGCCGCTGGCCTGGTCGTCCCCATGCTTGCAGCCACCGCCTTAGCCGCATTTCCCGCGTCACGCATCTCACCTACAACGCGCCGCATAGCTGAGCTAACCGAGGCCTGCAGTATCGCCGTTTTTTTGCCCATTGCGGCCATCATTGCCGAATTCCCTGAGTTCGTAAGTGGGTTCTTCCAGTGAAAAACCCACTTTTCATGAATGCCATAAAAACTCGTCTCACCGCCACGGCCGCACTTTCCACAGTGCTTATCTCGACGTTGACGGCGGCCACCGCAGTAGCACCGTCGGGCATCGCACCAATAGCGGCTGCCCAGAACAGCCAGGACTGCGTGGCCACGATGCTGTCGTCGGAAAGCGCACTGCATGAACCGACGGTGATCGAAAAAGCTCTTCGGTTTCGCCAAGCATGGCAACTGACGACGGGTGCGGGGATTACGGTGGCGGTAATCGATACCGGGGTCTCACCCAATGAGCGCCTGGGCGAGGTTCTCGACGGTGGCGATTTTGTCGACGGCAACAGCGGGTTCGTAGACTGCGACGGTCACGGAACTCTAGTAGCCGGCATTATTGCAGGTCGGCCCGGTGCCGATGGTTTCGCCGGACTGGCGCCCGACGCGCACGTGTTGTCGATAAGGCAAACGGCCGATGGCGAAGGCAATTTGGAGTCGCTGGCACAAGCTATCGACAGGGCCGTCGCGGAGGGCGCGCGGGTCATCAATATCTCGCTCACATCGTGTGCCCCGGCAGGCGTAATGCCCCAAGGTGCAACGGATGTTGCCGAGAGCGTCGCTCGCGCGGAAATCTCGGGCGCAGTAGTGGTCGCAGCGGCAGGCAATAAGGGCGATAGCTGTCAGGACGGATCCGTAGCGTGGCCCGCAGTCCTGCCGGAGGTAATCGCAGTATCAGCAGTACAGTTCGACGATGCTGGCCAAGCACAACCTGCGGAGTATGCAATCACAGGACAATGGGTCAATGTTTCCGCTCCCGGCGGCCCCGTACTCGGCCCCGATCCGCGCACCCCTACCGGTCTCATAGACCGCCACGTGTTCGGGTCCGGGGATAACACCCGAGCTCAACAGATTGCCGGCACCAGCTTTGCCACACCAGCCGTGTCGGGCACAGCTGCCCTACTGCTGGCACGAAACCCAGAGCTTTCCCCAGCACAGGTTCGCGACATCATCCTTAATTCCGCGAGCCCAATTAGTTCCGGGCTCGGCCTTGGTCGCGGCATCATTGCACCTTATGACGCTCTGATTTGGACCACGGTGGACACTGCCGCGCAGCACGACGCCAATCCCGCGGCCGCACCGGCTCCACCGGATCTGCTTTCTTCGCAGGAGCGCAATGCACCGCTCCGGGCGACTGGACTGCTCCTGATATGCGCACTGGGCCTAGGTGCCTGGTTGCTCTCGCGTCCCAGACAGCGGTCCTAGCGCCGCCTGCTTACTCAGCTCAGGGCCTCCGCGCAACGCGGCCAGCACTTCCCAGTCGACCGGTCGCGTGCCACCGCTATCGGCATTGGTTGATGCATTAAACCCTAGGGCGGCCAACGTCGTGCGATCGTGCACAGCAAAGCGCATTCCCTCTGGCGAAATGACGTGTACAGCCCCATTTACGCTTACTGCAATCGAGCTACGCTCACGGCTGCGGCCATCCACGAAACCGTCGACGGCCGCACCCGCCCCGTCGGCATGCGGGTAATCCACGTGCCGTCCCTCCGGAGCATGCTGCGACCACTGCACGAGAGCTTGCGGTCGTCCTGCTATCCGGCCGGCACACAACCAGCCATCAGCATCGGCAAACGTCAACGGCTTTTCAGGTAGTCCCGGGACTGCTGGTGCATTCGCAACGGGAACTGCAGCCAGCTGCCCCTCACTGGCCTGCAGAACTGGGCTATGCGCAGCTAATAGCTCTCCTAGCACCGGGGAGAGAATCGCGGCACCGTCGTCAAGCACGATAACGCGCCGCTGCCCGACCTCAACCACATTGCCGACTGTGTCGAATGGAGCGGCGAAGTGCGTGGGTGCGCCGCGGTTCGGGATTGCTGGCGCGGCCAGAATCGGAACCTCCGGAATCGTTCTGAGCAACGCAGGGCTGACAGGCCGGACTGCGGCGCGTTCCAACCCCAGCGCTCGAGAAACAGCGGCGTGCTCCGGGTGGTTGACATCCAGCCGCGAGCGGTAGCCCTGCGTAATCAGCCAGAGGTTTTGGCCATCGGCAACGACGGCACTGTCCGAGTGGGTTCGGGTAAGCTGCTGCGGTTCCCCACGGACTTCTTCAAGACGCGCAAGCGACTCTGCAACAATCCACGGCTGCCCGAGGTCTTGCACCGTCCGCTCGCATAAAGACAGTGCCAACTCCGGCGCACCTGCACTGCCCCTCTTGGCAGCTCCCGAGGCACCAGAGCCTGCCGGCGCGGCCGGAACTGCTGGTGCGCCCTCAATCCCGACAGCAAAACTGATGTCCTCTTTGTCCAACTCGCTACTGCGCACCCGCTTCGGCTCAGCAGGATTGCCCAAAATTAACCGCGCCGATGCGAGATTCGCGACTGGATGCAATCGACCATTGACACGTACATGCAGGCCCTCCGACCCCGATACGACAATCAGCTGCTCATTGGAGCTCGAACCGCCCTGCGGCCGCACCAACGACAGCACCGCAGTGCCGGCGGCCAGTAAAACCACCAGCGCACAGCCGATAAACAGTGCTCGCGTACGCGTGCGCAGAGGATCGTGCAGCATTCGCGAATCCGCACGCACAAGCGCATGCTCAATCCGACGAATCAAGAATCGATGACCGCTGACCTGGCTAGGCGTAGTCGGCGTACGTGGCATGAGTTTCCCCCAAAACTATTCCCCCAAATAATCTCTACCCTGCAGAGTAAGCCAGGCCGCGCTACTGTGCGACCAGGGGAATTTTAGTGGGGAACATATTGGGGGGATTTTCACATGCCATTGTCATTGTGGCTGCTCATTACAGCAATAACCATCACTGCAGGCGCGCATGTCCCTGTGCGCGGCCGCAGCCTTCGCGACCGCCTGCGACGCACCGAACCAGGACAACTCATCGGGCTACGTCTCACGCCAGGCCTGCGCAGCCAGCTAAGCGCTGCGGATATCGTCTCGCTTGCCGACGACAGCCCAGTGACCCTGGATGCGCTGTGCTTTTATCACATTGCGCCGGAAGTCCGCGGAGAGCATGCGCACCGCTACTTCCGAGCAGCCGAGCGCTCCGGCACAGCCCCTGAACCCTGGACACATCTGGTGGCAACTCTTCCGGTGGAAGCCTCCGCTGACCAAGCCCTACGCTTCCTCATCCACCGGCTGGGAACCCTTGGTATTCGCGCACGGCGATTGACGGCACCGGAATGTGCTCTGACTGAGAGCTCTGCGGAGGTCGTGCAGCTGCGCCGCACTGGACGCTCTCATCATGTGGCGGCGTTGGGACGCAAACCGCACCTGTGGTTAAGCCGACAACGTGACATCGCTATCACTAATGGTCCGGCGCAGGTCATAGGAGCCGGGAGCAGTGGACAAACCATCACAATGTGTCCCGCGAACGTCCCCCGATTGGAGGTCGACTGCGGCAATCAGGACATTTGTGAGCTGCTCATCGGAATGCTCTCGCTCGGCTATCGAGTCGGGATTCGCACGTCCCGTCCACATTTCTATACTGTGGCTCTTGATCTGGGCGCAGTACTTCTCGCTCGAGCTGGAGACGACACCGTCGATGTGGTTGTTGTCGAAGAGTATGAGCCCGACCTGTGTACTGGAATCGCGAGAATCATCGAGGTCAGTCGTACAGGTTCGCCCACGGCAGCAGCAGCGGAAATGCCAGCTTCGTGCCCTCGACTGGCGATGGGCGAATTCACCTGGACGCTATCTACCGCCCGCACTACCGATGAATTGCAGCCACTAGCTATGCGGGCAACTAGCGGTTTAGTCCCGGAATCAACGCACCCAAATCTGGCAGACCGCCCGGCGCCTGGGAGCCGTCAGGCTCCCCCTGCTGCGCCGGGTCATTCGGAGCGCCATTTTCTTGGCCACCCGGCTGACCGCCTGCTGCAGGAGGCACATCCTCCTTCGGCATCTGTGCACCAGTGACATTGCCATTGTCGATAGTGGCAGCGCCCGCTGGTCCCGAGCACTCCAGAGTAGACGGGCCATAGGCCGCGCAGTTGTAACCGAATGCGCTCAACTGAGAATTCGCTGGCAGCGTCTTCATCTCACCCGCCGGCGGGAACGTAAGGACCTCGTAAGTAACTCCCCCCGGGTTCCAGGACACAGCATTGGCGGGAACCTTGTTTCCCGTGCCGTCATCGACCATCGGAGGATTGGCAAGATTCACCTGGCAGGCCAAGTAGGCGTCACCGCTCAGATCGTTGAGGAAGCAGCGTGTCGTGCCATCCTCCAACTGAAAGAGTCGAGTATTTGGGCCGTCCGCCGGGGTGTAATCCGCATCATTGACCTGGGTGATTGCAGGAGTTTCCGTCGGCGTCTCTGATTTTGTCGGTGTCGTCGACTCTTCAGTCGGCTTCGGCGGAGTCGAGGATTTAGTCTTTGCGGAAGAACTGACGGAGCGATTCGAGACTTCCGGCTTAGCCGGCTCGTCGTCTCCACATCCGGCCAGCGCGAAAGTCATCATCACACCGGCTGCGATCGTTGCCATAAATTTATTCATCCGCATGGTGTCCTAACCTACCCGACCATCGCTCCATCCCCTAGTAGCCGAGGGAGGAATTACTTCCGGAGAACTAGCTCGCATCTCGTCGATGCGTTCTGGCGTAATCACGTCATTGAAGGCGAAGATAGTTACTTCCCTATCTCGATAAACAGGGGTTACCCCTGGAGCTACCCAGAGCCCTTCACCAGGAAACTCTAAATCCTCCTTGGAATCCCAAATACCCGGGGGTGACAAATAGATGAATCCCACGTTCAGCTTTCGGGCTGAGCGATCGACATCGTTCACCCCATCCGGCCGATCGGGGTCTGGAAAACCGAGGTAATCAGCGTGCCAATACAGCATTGAGGTAGCAGTCCACTTATTCGCCACTGGCCAATCATAGTGCGGGAACACTACCGGCAAGTCATTGCGAGCGTACATCCAGCTGGACCCCTCCGGCGGATTGGTAAACGTGCGGTACTTATGTGCCTCCGGCTGCTCGGCCAACCAATCAAATGCCTTTAAGTCAGCCTTGGAAATGATTTGCCATTCCCTAGGGCTCTTGTAGGCGAAATCCGCAGCGCTAGCATTAGACGCCACTCCATAGACCACAAGTACAGCAGAGCTCACCGTCGCTAAGCTCAACCCCAGAACTCGCCCCGTCGATGGCACTTTTGACTCACTAATTCGAGCCGCCCACGCGCAGCCCCACGCAACGGCGATACCCGCAAGCGCGGAATACAGGTACGCGGTGACCATCACCAACCGGTGAGGCGTCGAATAGTGAAGATCCGTATACAGCGCGAGAATATCGCCCGGCACGCCACCAAAATGATTGAGCGCGTGGGTCGTCATCAACACCGAAACAAACCAGGCCGGTACTACCCACACCCGTCGGCGCGAAGTATCCGCGAAAACCAAAAACGCCATCCCGATGAAACCGAGGATGATGATTGGCCAGAACGGCCGGAATTCCTCAGTGTGGCGGGTCAGCATTGTGGCGCCTCGATACCACGCATCGAAACGATCGAGGTCGTCTACTTCAGCGCTAACCGCGCGCACATCCTCGGTCTGAGAAGTTCCCGTAAGCCACTGCGGCAGTAGTACTGCCACTGCTGGCACAAAGGCGGCTGCAATCACCGCGACGTCGTAAAGCTTGGCGCGAACCGCACCCAGTTCAGGATGCGCGGGACGCGGCAGGCGGTAGCACAACCACCAAATTGCACCGAGCATAACGACTGTAGGCACCGATGCCGGATGGAGCTCTCCGATACCGATTATCGAAAGCGCAGCGCTCAAGATGCGCTGAGGTGCGTGTGGGAGCGACGTAACAAAGGCAAAAACGGTAATCGCTAGCGCAATCGAGACCTGGTACGGCCAGGCCCCCACGAAGACCCCGACGGGCATCAATACCGGAAGCGCTGCGGAAACAAGCGCCGCAACCCCCGCAGCAACGGCGGTGGACAGCTTTCGGCGATCAATAATTCGCCAGGTCAGCGCCGCAGCCGCCGTGGGTATGGTCACGGCCGGAATGATAATGCCGAGGTAATTGACCGCCTCGGTGATTGGTAGACGGACAATCAATATCCAAAGCGCACCGAACGCATGCCATGCGGCGGGATAGTAGGACACCGCCTGAGTTTCCACATTCTGAATCTCGCCCATTCTAGTGGCCGAGGCCATGCCGTCTTCCGTAATCGAACGGAGCACACTTGCATGCCAGAGTGTGTCCCAGCCTTGCTGGATGGTCGCCATCCCCTCGGACATTGAAGCGATGCGGCCGATAGCGGTCCACGTGAGAACCGCCGCTGCGATGATGACTCCGATACTTGCGATTAGCCCATAGCCCAACTCGCGCCATCGACTTGCGGCGGGCGGCTGCGTCTCGGCCGACACTGAGCGATCGACACTACCGCGCCGCCGCCGAATCAAAGCGCTGCCGCCACTCCAGCAAAGCGCGAGAAGTAGTGTCACGGCCCAGCAGATAGACGCACTGACCAAGGTGAAGCGCACTTCGATAGCGCCGAGCGCCCACCCTGCGGTACCTGCGATACCAAACGTCACCGCAGGACCGAGGGCCAGCGCCCACGGAGTACGAACGCCGCTGGCTCTCACTACAACAGCGCCGGGGATTACGAGCAGCGCAACCAAGCTAACAATTGCCCACACCACTACCGAACACTCCTCCTACGGTCACTTTCTTCAGGGAATATTACCGAGAGCTTGTACATTTAAGCCTCGTCCCCATCTGTCCGGGCATCACGACGCTCGCGGGTCTGCTCCGCCCTGGCCGCCAAATCAGCATCGCCGGGGTAATCAACACCTACCAGGCTGAGCCCACGCGCCTCTGCCACCGGGACCAACGGGGAACGCTTCCCTTCACTCAACAACTGTTCAGTGAATCCAACCGCACGTCGCCCCTCACCGACACTAAGGCAGGCCCCAACCAGTGAGCGCACCATAGACCAGCAGAACGCGTCGGCAGTCACATGGGCCTCGTACAGCTCTGGTTCTTCCCGCGTAGATACGTCGAACCACTGGAACCGCTGTAGATCTCTAGTGGTCGTCGCATGTGGCTTGTGTCGACAAAAAGCGGCAAAGTCATTGAGCCCCAGTAGGGCATCAGCCGCCACCTGCATGCGGTTGATGTCCACTGACCGCCGCCAGTGGGCCGTATCGCGAGCACGGGTAGGAAGCGGGCCACTGACGCAACTAGTGACGCGATAGACATAGTGCCGACGTAACGCGGAAAAGCGGGCATCGAAACCCGGGGGCGCAAACGAGGTGCCCCGAAGCGTCACGTCCGCGGGCAATAGTCGCGCTACACGACGAACCAAATTACTCGGGTCCCCTGCGATAGAACGTGTGTCTAAACAGGAGACAGGAACATCTGCGTGAGCCACCTGCCCGGAGGCATGAACACCGGCATCTGTACGACCGGCCACAGTCAGTTGCACGGGAGTGCGCAACACCTTCTCCAAAGTGGATTCCAACGTCGCCTGCACAGTCCGCACCGGTTCTCCAGTAGGCTTATCGCGCTGAGCAGCCCAACCATGGAAATCGGTCCCGTCATAGGCAATGTCAAAACGCAACCGAACCAGGTCGGAGTCGGTGCTCCCCATAGCGGCTCGATCGGGAGAATCGCACGGGGTATCCGGAGTCGTTGGAGTAAGTGATGTCACGGTTAACAGATTGTAGCCGGGACCCCGGATTAGATAATCAGCAGTTTCCACCGCAGGGTCTCCGTATTGCTCTCAATGTTGGTGCGTAATCCGTCGGTGTAACCGGAGGCAGAACTGGAGTCGGGCGCTATGCACCGTCGTCAAGCACAAAGAACCCCCGGAAGAGCGTTCAGATATGAACTGCTCAACGGGGGTTCAAAGCTGTGACGGTCAGAAGCCGTCAGCGAGGGGAATTACTCCTCCTCTGCAGCCTCAGCCTCAGTAGCCTCAGCCTCTTCGGCCTTTGCCTCTTCAGCCTGCTTGGAAGCAGCAGCGCGAGTTGCGCGAGTTGCCTCAGCAGTTGCGGTCTCTTCCTCAACCAGAGCAATCAGAGAGATCGGGGCATTGTCGCCCTTGCGGTTACCCAGCTTGATGATGCGGGTGTAGCCGCCGTCGCGATCAGCGAACTGCGGACCAATCTCGTCGAACAGCTTCTTAACTGCGTAGTTGTCGTTAAGCAGCTTTGCAACGTTGCGGCGATCTGCGAGAGTGCCGCGCTTTGCCTTGGTGATCAGCTTCTCAACGTACGGACGCAGCAGCTTGGCCTTGGTGTCGGTGGTCTTAATCTTGCCGTGCTCGATGAGCTGCTTCGCGAGGTTGGCCAGAATCTTCTTCTGGTGCGAAGCGGAGCCGCCGAGACGGGAACCCTGCTTAGGGGTAGGCATAGGTATCTCCTCGTTTTAATGAAGTCGCGTCGGTGAACTACTCGTCGTAGCCAGCGCTTGCGCCATCAGTCCAGTCAGCGTCATCGCCCGAGGCAGCGTCCAAATCAGCGACAGCAGCCGGGTCGAAGTTGTTCGGGGAATCCTTCAGAGCGAGGCCAAGCTCAGCGAGCTTCTCCTTGACCTCATTGATGGACTTGTCACCGAAGTTGCGGATATCCAGCAGATCCGACTCGGTACGAGCAGCGAGCTCACCGACAGTGTGGATCTCCTCACGCTTGAGGCAGTTGTAGGAGCGCATAGAGAAGTCCAGATCCTCAATCGGAGTCTGGTACGCAGCGACATCCTCAGCCTCGCGCGGGCTCGGGCCAATCTCGATGCCCTCAGCAGCCTCGTTCAGCTCACGTGCCAGACCGAACAGCTCAACCAGAGTCTTGCCTGCCGACGCCATCGCGTCGCGGGCGGTGATCGAGTTCTTGGTCTCGACATCGATGATCAGCTTGTCAAAGTCGGTGCGCTGCTCAACACGAGTAGCCTCCACCTTGTAGCTGACCTTCAGAACTGGCGAGTAAATCTGGTCCATCGGAATGCGGCCGATTTCGCCACCGGAGTTCGGGGTCGCCGGCACGTAGCCACGACCACGCTCAACGATCATCTCAATATCCAAGCGACCGGAATCATTGAGAGTAGCGATGTGGTGGTCCGGGTTATGAATCTCCACACCAGCTGGGCACTCAATGTCTGCAGCGGTCACCGCGCCTGCACCTTCGCGACGCAGGTAAACGGTAGCCGGCTCATCGAACTCGCTCGAGAGCACCAGACCCTTGATGTTCAGGATGATATCGGAGACATCTTCCTTCACGCCCGGGATAGTGGTGAACTCGTGCAGCACACCGTCAATGCGGATGCTGGTGACTGCAGCGCCCGGAATGGACGACAGCAACGTACGACGAAGGGAGTTACCGAGGGTGTAACCGAAACCCGGCTCCAGCGGCTCGATAACGAACCGGGAGCGAGAGGAATCAATGTAGTCCTCAGTCAGCGTTGGGCGCTGGGAAATGAGCATTTTCGAAAATCCTCCAGGTGGCGACCGCTATATGACGCCATAGGGAATGAATGGATGCAAGCGAAGTTGGTTATTACTTCGAGTAGAACTCGACGATCAGCTGTTCCTGAAGCGGAATGTCGATCTGTGCGCGTTCCGGGGTCTGGTGCACGAGGATGCGCAGGGACTCAGGAACAACCTGAAGCCATGCCGGGACGACAGCGTCGACCAGGTTCTCCTGTGCCTCTTCGAACCAAATCATCTTCTGCGACTTCGGGCGCACGTCGATGATGTCGTACTGGCTTACCTGGAAGGACGGCACGTTGATCTTCTTACCGTTAACGGTGAAGTGGCCGTGGGAAACCAGCTGACGAGCCTGGCGACGGGTACGAGCCAGACCAGCGCGGTAGACAACGTTGTCGAGACGCGACTCCAGCAGGACGACGAGGTTATCGCCAGTCTTGCCCGGACGACGGTGAGCCTCAGCGTAGTAGCGACGGAACTGCTTCTCCATCACGCCGTAGGTGAAACGTGCCTTCTGCTTCTCCTGGAGCTGGAGCAGGTACTCCGACTCCTTGATACGAGCGCGGCCAGCCTGCCCCGGAGGGTAGGGACGACGCTCAAAGTTCATGTCGCCACCGACGAGGTCGACGCGGAGACGACGGGACTTACGGGTTGCGGGACCGGTATAACGGGCCATTTCTGTTCTCTCCTTACCCTATTCCTAGACGCGACGACGCTTCGGCGGACGGCAGCCGTTGTGCGGCTGAGGGGTCACATCCGAGATCGAGGACACCTCAAGGCCAGCGGCCTGGAGGGAACGGATGGCGGTTTCGCGGCCCGAACCCGGACCCTTAACGAAAACGTCAACCTTCTTCATACCGTGCTCCATGGCCTTACGAGCAGCGTTCTCGGCGGCCATCTGAGCAGCGAACGGAGTGGACTTACGAGAGCCCTTGAAACCGACGTGACCAGAGGAGGCCCACGAGATAACAGCGCCCTTCGGGTCCGTGATGGACACGATGGTGTTGTTGAAGGTGGACTTGATGTATGCGTGGCCCTGAGCCACGTTCTTCTTTACAACGCGACGGCCGGTACGACGGCCGCGTGCGGACTTCGGAGCTGCCATGTTTTACTTCTTCTTTCCGGCGATCGTCTTCTTCGGACCCTTACGCGTACGAGCGTTGGTCTTGGTGCGCTGACCACGGACTGGCAGGCCACGACGGTGGCGCAGACCCTGGTAGGAACCAATCTCAATCTTGCGGCGGATATCAGCCTGAACCTGGCGGCGGAGGTCACCCTCGACCTTCCAGGTAGCTTCAATCACGTCACGCAGCGCAGCAACCTGCTCATCGGTGAGAGCGTCGGTGCGCAGATCCGGAGAGATGCCGGTCTTCTCCAGCAGCTCATTGGCACGGGCGGGGCCGATGCCATAGATGTAGGTAAGAGCGACCTCCATACGCTTGTTGCGTGGCAGGTCAACTCCAGCAAGGCGTGCCATACGGCAATTTCCTTCCGGTTGATGCGGTGGTTTACTCCACTGCCATCCTTCCCAGACCCGGCTTACTCGGTCGGACGCCGAGTCGCGCAAGTGTTATAGAAAGGCTCCAGCCACCGTTGCCGGAGGTATTCTCGCTTACTTCTGTGGAAAAGCTTTCATAAAGAACCGCCGCGCTAATCTGCTGAGACACCCGGTCTCAACATCACGCGGCCGTCACCAGAAGCAGCTAGGACGGTGGAGTTTCTGTCTAGTTAGTAAATAAGCCCATAACCACTACCAACAGTGGTCAGGTCGATTTACTTGTAGCGGTAGACGATTCGCCCACGCTCGAGATCGTACGGAGAAAGCTCCACTACGACTCGGTCTTCCGGGAGAATACGGATGTAGTGCTGGCGCATCTTGCCACTGATATGGGCGAGCACCTTGTGCCCGTTGTCCAGCTCCACTCGGAACATCGCGTTCGGCAAGGGTTCGACGACGCGACCCTCAACCTCAATTGCGCCTTCCTTTTTAGCCATGTCCTCCACGTCTCTCTGGCGGATACCCGGGACAATCCCGGCACCAGTTGGGAAATCTCTACTCTGCCTGGTGTTTTAGCAGTTCCGTGCAGGGATAATCATCACTGCAGCGACACTGCGCCCACACCATCGCCCAACTTTACACGCGACCTGCGTTTTTACCAAATACGACCACTATGGGACCGCCTGCAAGCGATGGCAGGCGGACTCTCTCTCCGCGTTCAGAATTCATCGCAGCCTTTATGGCGACATTCTGACCTTTCGCGTAGCCCCTCCCGCACTAGTTATTCATTTCGAGGAGTCAAAATACGGGGGCCGTCCGCTGTGGCGGCAACTGTGTGCTCCCAATGGGAGGCCGGCATTCTATCGGCGCTGACGACCGTCCAGCCGTCGTCAAGCTCATCACTCCCCCACTCGCCGCCGAGAATGAGCATCGGTTCAATGGCCAATACGGAGCCTTCGACGATGCGGGGACCCTTTCCAGCTTTGCCTTCGTTGGGAAGGAAGGGGTCCATGTGCATCTCACGCCCAATACCGTGCCCGCCGTACCCATCGACGATGCCGAGTTCAATATCGTGGCGCAGTTCAGCCTCACGGGTGGCCATTTCAAGCGCATACGAAATATCGGTGAGGCGAGCGCCCGGCACCATGGCCTTAATACCTTCGGCGAGGACCTCTGATGTCGCAATGTTCAGTTTTTCGACATCGTCACTCAGCTTTCCGACGCCGAAAGTAAGTGCCGAATCGCCGTGCCAGCCATCCAGGATTGCGCCACAGTCAATTGAGACTAAATCACCATCGGCGAGAACCGTAGACGAAGACGGAATGCCGTGGACAATCACTTCGTTCACTGATGCGCAGACAGATGCCGGGAAGCCTTCATAGCCAAGGAAGGACGGCGTTGCGCCAGCATCGATAATGACCTGGTGCGCAATCTCATTGAGATCTGCCGTGGTGACCCCTGGCTTAGCGGCGTCTCGGCAGGCTAGCAATGCACGACCGACAATCTCGCCGGCCGCTTGCATCGCATCCAATTCTCCCTCGGTGCGGGCAGGAACTACTTTGCGGCGGCGTGGAAAACTCATCACGCTGGTTGAGTCTACTCTGACTTAAAAGGGAACCACCGGCTAGCCGCACCCCGCCACCTACGAGGGCGCCGCTCGGATCGCTGCCACTTCCGAGAAATTTACACCCAAAGATGAGCTGCCCTACGATAACTGGCATGCATTCACTGTTGAAGTCCGCGCAGACTGCGGGCGTTGTTATTGCTGCCAGCTCGCTTTTCCTGATTAGCGCATGCTCAAGCAACCCCGAACCGTCGCCAGCGCCGACTGTCCCCTCCACTTCCCCTGCCACGGAATCGCCGGAGGCCCCTGGAAGCACCTCGGGTTTCATGGGCGCCTCTGCACTGCCTGAGTCGATCCAAAACTTCACACCTGATGCAATTAAGGAGGCGATTGGCAGCTGCGTCGAGTCGGATGACTCTAAACCCGTCATTTTTGGCAGCGAGAGCGTACATGGCTTCACCTGCGTAATGGCAGTTGGCGACGGTGGCACCGCAATGCTCAGTACGGCCGAGGACCCGGCCACTGTCGAGCGCATTAACGAAAAGGCTGAGTCCGTCGAAAACTACGCACCATACGAGCTACCCGGCAAGCACGCATTTAGCGGCATCAGCAAGGGGTCCCCTTTCGTTATGGTTATCGACGAGGATAACCGCATCTACCAAGAGTTCGTTTTCGCGAATATTGGCGCCGAGGCCGCACAGCCACTTATCGACGAAATCATTCAGGACTTCCAGTAGCCCTCACTATCGGCTGCCCCCCCCCC
>NZ_KV836306.1:248548-293351 GCF_001838335.1 Corynebacterium sp. HMSC075F02
CCCCCCCCCCGCCCCACCCCAGCCCCAACAGCCACACACAAAAGCCGCCCTTCCAAACCTCAACGGTTCGAAAGGGCGGCTTCAACAACCATCTACAACCGGCAAACCCATCGGCCCCAGCCAGCGAAAAAGCTAGAGCGTCTAGTTACCCGGTGTGCCAGGAGCCTAGTTCAGCTTCTCCAGCTCAGCCATCGTGCGCTCGTTAATCTCCTCAACGGATCCCTCAGCGGCAATCTTGATGATCTTCTCCGAGTAGTAATCCAGCAAAGGAGCGGTCTCATTGGTGTACACATGCATGCGGTTGCGGATGACCTCTTCAGTGTCGTCTGCGCGACCACGGGCCAGCATGCGCTCGACGACGACATCCTCAGAAACGTCGAACTGTACGACCGCATCCAGCTCAGTGCCGAGGTTGGACAGCAGACGCTTCAGCTCTTCTGCCTGACCAACAGTGCGTGGGAAGCCATCCAACAGGAACCCCTTGGCAGCGTCGTCCTCATTCAGACGGGACTCGACCATACGCACAGTCACGTCGTCCGGAACAAGGTTGCCGGCGTCGATGTAGGACTTCGCCTCAATGCCGAGCGGAGTGCCTTCACCGATGTTTGCGCGAAACAGGTCACCGGTGGAGATGTGCGGGACACCGAGCTTCTCCGAGAGGATAGCTGCCTGAGTGCCCTTGCCTGCACCGGGAGGACCTACAAGTACGAGTCGCATTACTTCAAGAACCCTTCGTAGTTACGTTGCATCATTTGGCTTTCAACCTGCTTGACCGTCGTCAGCGCAACACTGACCAGAATCAGCAGGGCTGTACCTCCAAACATACCGCCTGTACCGGAGTTCGCGTCGCCAAGCCCCATATCAAGAGCGACATTTGGCAGAACAGCAATCAGCGCCAGGTACAGCGAGCCGACAGTCAGCAGGCGAATCAGGACGTAGGACAGGTATTCAGCAGTCGGACGTCCCGGGCGGAAGCCCGGAATGAATCCACCGTATTTCTTCATGTTCTCCGCCTGCTCGTGCGGGTCGTACTGCACGGAGGTGTAGAAGAAGGAGAAGAAGATGATCATCAGGAAGAACAGCAGAATGTACTGCCAACTGGACGGCGCCAGCAGGTACTGAATGACATTGCGCTGCCACCAGTTGTCCATGTTCGGATTCGACTGACCGGACTGAACAATCTGGGTAATCAGAACCGGCACGTAAATCAGAGAGGACGCGAAGATGACAGGGATAACACCGGCCTGGTTCACCTTCAGCGGCAGGTAGGTGGAAGATCCGCCGTACTGGCGACGACCAACCATGCGCTTTGCGTACTGCACCGGAATACGGCGCTGTCCCTGCTCAATGAAAATAACGCCGATGATGAGAATCAGCACGGCAACAATCACGGTGGCGAACACGACACCGGTGGTGGAGCGCAGAATGTTCGCTCCCTGCGCCGGCATACCAGCGGCGATACCGGAGAAAATCAGCAGCGACATACCGTTGCCGACGCCTCGGTCAGTGATGAGCTCACCCATCCACATGACCAGCACGGCACCGGAGGTCATCACAACGACCATCACCACGAGGTCAAAGACACCCGCATCCTTAACCAGCAGCGACTGCGAGCCACCCAGCAGGGCACCTCGGTCTGCCATGGCCACAATGCCTGCAGACTGCAGCAACGCCAACGCCACTGTGAGGTAGCGGGTGTACTGGGTCATCTTTGTCTGACCCGACTGCCCTTCCTTCTTCAACTGCTCGAAGTGTGGAATCACCACCGTGAGCAGCTGGACGATAATCGAGGCCGTAATGTACGGCATAATGCCGATGCCGAAAATCGCCATCTGCAGCAGAGCGCCACCTGAGAACAGGTTAATCAGCGAGTAAACGCTGGACTGATCTTTCGAAATCTGCTCGAGCTGCGCGTTGACCAACTGGTAGTCGATACCAGGGGTTGGAATCTGCGAGCCGATTCGGTACAGAATGATCATCGTCAGAGTGAAGAAGATCTTCTTACGCAAATCGGGATCGCGCAACGCCGCAATGAGACCGGAAGCCACGTGCATCCTCCCGAGGTCAAGAAATCCGCTTCTCCCACGCTTTTCCCGAAAGACTTACCCGCTTATCCGCCAGTAGTCTCCCGTTTTAGTTAAGCAACGCGGATGACGTATTCCTCAAACCTTTAATTGACAGTATTTGACGTAGTGAGTCTACCAGCGTTTCTCCACATCGTCGCAATACACCTCCATATCACCGTTAGTACAGCGCCCCGCCAATCACCTCTTTTCGCTTGACGACGATCCCAGCGCCCCCTCCCCTCTGAGCCCACGCCCCCTCACTGTGCCTCACCCAATTATCCCAGACAAAACTTGAACAGTGTTAAAGTTTTGCTCTGTGAGTACCTACAGCATCCGCATGCGATCCAGCGCCGATGGCTGCCATATCTCTGGCGCTGAGCGTCTTGCACCGGCCGTCGAACTACCTCAGCTGGCTTCTGCAATGACTAGCCGTGCACTTCACCACGACAAGGGTCGAGCCGACACAATTCACATCACTGTGGACAAGGTTGAAGAGTCGACTATCGGCACCGTGTCCGCGTTGACTCCCTTTCTAGAGTCGAACCCCAGCCCTGAGGACGCACGCAATCTCATTGCTCAACGCCTACACGCTGCAGGCATACAAGCAGCCGACATCGCCGTCGAAATGGCCTATTCACTCACAGGTCTCCGCGGTGCCGCTCTCATCGATGCCTCCTCCGGTGAACGGCTCGACCCAAATCCTGCCCGTGGTGTACGGGTTTCCACTTTTGATGCCATCTCGCACCCCAGTAAGGACTGCACCAAGGATCATTTTCACGAGGCGCTCATCCTCGCATCTAAGGTTCACAGCGCCCCGGGTATCGTCGCAGAAATCTGCCTCTCCGATGACCCCTTTTACACGCGGGGATATCTGGCGCTGGACGGAATCTTTCACCGTATCCCCAATATCAAGGACCACGGCAGCACTCTTGGTACTCGCATCTTCATCGTTGAACCCGGCACCGATATCCCCGAGCTAATCGATTACCTGGAGAACGCGCCGGTCTACGTCGAGCTCCCAGCTGACGCCAGTTCCTCGCCGGACGTGACCGCCCCCAACAGCGACCTCTCAGCAATCGCCGCCCAAAGGAACTCGGCCTGGGCCGCTGAAGGGCTTGCCCGCACACTGCGCACTTTCGAAACCGGACAACTGCCACACAGCCGAATTGACGGAACCGACTATCTACTGTTTTCTTCTTCGGACTACCTCGGCCTGTCCACGCACCCTGAACTCATCTCAGCTGCCACCGAGGCAATTGGACATTTCGGCACCGGGTCCGGCGGCTCTCGCCTGACCACCGGCACTAGCATCCACAGCGCACTTGAGAATGAACTGGCGCAGTTCTTCGGTTTCGACGATGCCGTTCTCTTTGCGACTGGCTACCAGGCGAACCACTCAACCATCGCTGCCATCGCCACCGCCGACGTGGAAATCTTCTCCGACGCCGCCAACCATGCTTCCATCATCGACGGGTGCCGCAATGCCCGAGCTAACGTCACGGTCTTTCCACATGCTGACTACCAGGCACTCGACCGTCTCCTCGCAGCATCGAGCGCCCGCCACAAGCTTGTCATCTCCGACTCCGTGTTCTCTATGTCAGGCGAGGTCATCGACGGCCCCGCACTCGAGCGCACCTGTCGCCGTCACAACGCATGGTTGATGCTTGACGACGCCCACGGCGTCGGCGTTATCGGAGAGCAAGGCCGTGGCACCGCAGCGCACCTGGGCATTCACCCGGACATTGTGGTCGGCACCGCGAGCAAGGCTCTCGGTGTCGAAGGAGGATACGTTCTCTGCTCCGCACCAGTTGGCGACCTGCTACGCAATCAAGCCCGTAGCTTCGTGTACTCAACGTCGATGAACCCCGGTTCCGTCGCAGCTATCCGCGCCGCGTTGAAGCAGTTGGAGGCTGGGGACGTCGTCAAGCGATTGCAGCGTAATATTGCGCGCGTCCGCTCCCTGGTTGACGCACAGTCAGACCCCGCATCTGCAATCATCCCACTGCCCGTTGGCGACGAGGCCGAAGCGATGGACGCCTCAGCACGGTTGGCGGAGCTAGGCGTGTACATACCTGCGATTCGCTACCCGACGGTTCCCCGTGGTGAGGCAATGTTGCGATTGACCATTACCGCGCTCCATACGGACGCTGACATCGACCGACTGGAGCAGGCTCTGCGCCACACCGGCCTGCTGTAAGCGGGCGGTTTGCGCTGCCCTCCCCTCCCCTTTCCTCCCCCTCAATACAAAAAGAGCTCTTAACCACTTGGGTTAAGAGCTCTTTTGTTAAAGCTTAAATGCTTTAGGCCTCAGTGACAGAGCCGCCTGCAGCCTCGATCTTGGACTTTGCGGAGCCCGAGAACTTGGTTGCGGTGACGTTGACGGAGACGTTGATGTCGCCGTCGCCGAGGACCTTCACCGGCTGGTTAGCGCGGACAGCGCCCTTTGCAACCAGGTCGGCGATGGTGACGTCGCCACCGTTCGGGAACAGACGCTCCAGATCCGAAACGTTGACCACCTGGAAGGTGACCTTCGCCGGGTTCTTGAAGCCCTTCAACTTCGGCAGACGCATGTGAAGTGGCATCTGGCCACCCTCGAATGCTGCCGAAACCTGCTTGCGGGCCTTGGTGCCCTTGGTGCCGCGACCAGCGGTCTTACCCTTGGAAGCCTCACCACGGCCGACGCGAGTCTTCTTCTTCTTAGCACCCGGAGCCGGGGCCAAGTCGTGGAGCTTAATTGGTTCGCTCATGGTTTACCTACTCCCCCGCTACTTCTTCAACCTCGACCAGGTGACGCACAACGTTCACGAGACCGCGCACAGCCGGAGTATCCGGGCGAACGGCGGAATCGTTGATGCGCTTCAGGCCGAGGGTGCGCAGCGAATCCTTCTGGTTCTGCTTGGTACCAGCGGTACCACGGACCTGGGTAATCTTCAGTGCCATGGAAATCACGCTCCCTGACCTGCGCGTGCGCGCAGCATACGTGCTGGGGTGACCTCTTCGAGGGACTTGCCACGACGTGCGGCGACCTCTTCAGGGCGAACCAGCTGCTTGAGGGCATCAACGGTTGCGTGAACAACGTTGATGGAGTTGTTGGTACCCAGCGACTTGGACAGAACATCCTGAACACCGGCGCACTCGAGAACCGGGCGGACAGCGCCGCCGGCAATCAGACCGGTACCCGGAGCAGCCGGGCGCAGCAGGACGATGCCAGCAGCGGTCTCACCCTGAACCGGGTGGGTAATGGTGCCAGCAATCATCGGGACGCGGAAGAAGTTCTTACGAGCCTCTTCAGCACCCTTCTGGATAGCTGCCGGTACTTCCTTGGCCTTGCCGTAGCCGACGCCGACCATGCCCTCGCCGTCACCGACGATGACCAGAGCGGTGAAGCTGAAGCGACGACCACCCTTGACGACCTTGGAAACTCGGTTGATAGTTACTACGCGCTCGATGTACTGCGAACGCTCGTCCTGCTGGCGACGGTCGTTACCGCGGCCACCACGACGGTTGTTGTTCTTGTTGTCAGCGGAGTTACGTCCGCCTTCGCGCTTATCGCGTTCCGACATCACGCATTCCTTCCGTTGGACTTGTAAGTGCGCATTAGAACTTCAGACCACCTTCACGGGCAGCCTCGGCCAGAGCAGCAACGCGACCGTGGTACTGGTAGCCACCGCGGTCGAAAACGACCTTCTCGATGCCAGCATCCTTAGCGCGAGCAGCAATCAACTCGCCGACCTTGGCGCTCTTGGCCTTCTTGTCGCCCTCGAAGCCACGGAGATCTGCGTCCAGAGTGGAAGCAGCTGCCAGGGTACGACCGATGGAGTCGTCGATAACCTGAGCGGTGATGTGGCGGGAAGAGCGGTGCACGACGAGGCGCGGTGCCTCGGAGGTGCCGCGGACGTTCTTGCGCAAGCGTGCGTGACGGCGGGCGCGGGCGACACGACGACGAGTCGAGATGTCCTTGCCTACCGGGAGGCGCTTTTCGTTGGTGTTGCTCATTACTTACCCGTCTTTCCGATCTTGCGACGGATCTGCTCGCCATCGTAACGAATGCCCTTGCCCTTGTAAGGATCATCCTTACGCAGACGACGGATGTTAGCTGCGAGCTGTCCGACCTGCTGCTTATCAATACCTGTAATCGACAGCTTGGTGGTGCCGTCGACGTCGAAGGTGATACCTTCCGGTGCTTCGATCAGGACTGGGTGCGAGTAGCCCAGGGAGAACTCGAGGTCCTTGCCCTTCTTGGCGACACGGTAACCGACACCGAAGATTTCCATCTTGATGGTGTAGCCCTCGGTCACACCGACAACCATATTGTTAATCAGCGAACGGGACAGGCCGTGCAGGGAGCGGCTCTTGCGGTGGTCATCCGGGCGGTTGACCACAATCTCATTGTCCTTCAGCTCAACGGTAATTGGAGCCGGGATAGAGACAGACAGCTCGCCCTTCGGGCCCTTGACGGAAACGTCCTGGCCGTTGACCTGGGCAGTAACGTTTGCCGGGACAACGACAGGGTTCTTACCAATACGAGACATTGTGTAGTTCCCCCTTTACCAGACGTAAGCGAGGACTTCCCCGCCAACCTTCTTCTCGTAAGCCTGACGGTCAGTCAGCAGGCCCTGAGACGTGGAGATGATAGCCACGCCCAGGCCGCCGAGGACCTTCGGCAGGTTAGTGGACTTTGCGTAAACACGCAGACCCGGCTTGGAGACGCGACGCACGCCAGCGATCGAACGCTCGCGGGACGGACCGTACTTCAGGTTCAGGGTCAGGGTCTTGCCGACCTTGGCATCCTCGACTGCGTAGTCCGCAATGTAACCCTCAGACTTGAGGATTTCGGCGATGTTAGCCTTCAGCTTGGACGACGGCATCGAGACAGAGTCGTGGTACGCGTTGTTAGCGTTGCGCACGCGCGACAGCATGTCGGCGATTGGGTCAGTCATGGTCATGGTTAGTGACCGCTTCCTTTCTCGCTGCGGTTCCTTCCCACCTCGTGGCTAACTCCAATGACCGCGCAAACAGCAACTGTCACACGGCAAAAGCTTAAGTTGGAGCGATTTCCAATATCGTGATTCCGGCGATTTAAGGGCTACTGTTCGCCAACTCGGTTCAATAGCCGAGTCAGCTCGCCACCCAGGTGACGCCAGAGACGATGCGAGGCGAGGGGCCTACAGCAAAGTTCTTACATTTTTACTGCCGCACCTCTTATAGAGGGCAGACCTGGTGATACTAACAAATACAGGCCGAAATGCAAAAACGCCGCAGACGGACGTTAGTCCGCTCGCGGCGTGAAGCCCCACCAATTAACAGTGGAACTCAATTCCTAGCCGACATGGCGCCGGCTAGAGGAAATTAGTAGAGCTGGTCGGCGATGATGTTACCCATTGCCTTTTCACCAGCCACCGTCGGATGGTTGGTCATCGGACCCATCACCGGGTCTGCGAAACCGGCGACGAAGCGCTCATCCGGGTTCGGGTTGCAGGTACCGTGGCCGAGGGTTGCCTCGTAGACGTCAATGAAGCCGGCACCTACGTGGTGAGATGCGGAGCGAATGCTGTCACGGAATGCACCCTGGATCTCGCTGGCACCCGGTGCCGGGATCGGGAAGGTCTGGTCCGAGGTGTTCACCAGGCACAGCTGATCATCAGTGGCGTACTCAGGGTACGACGCCAGGACGACCTGAGCGCCCGGGGCAACCTGGTGGACGCGGTCAGTGAACTGACGCAGCGTCTGCTTGAACGCGGATGGAGCCTGGGGATCCGGCTTTGCGACAAGCTCGCCTGCCACGTCAACCCACTGGACCCAGTCCATGCCGCCGTACATCAGGACAACCTTCTCGGTGCCCTCTCCGATGTCGCCGTACTGGATGGAAGCCTCCAGGTATGCGAGGAGCTGACCCGGGAAGCCGCCAAGACCGTTACAGGACCAGTCACCCAGGGACTTGTTCAGCTTCGAAGCTGCAATCTTCGGCCAGTTTTCCATGTCGGTAGCGCAGTTAGCGACCAGTGCGTTCTGTCCCGGCGCCAGTCCACGCGGGCCGCCCTTACCGGCATTAGCGGTGAAGGAGTCACCGAAGGTAACGATTTGCTTGACGCCCTTCGGGCCGGTGTCGCCGATACCCGGAATCGGAATGTTCGGCATTTCCGGCAGTGCCGGCTGTGCGTTGGCAGCACCTGCACCCAAGCTCAGACCCAGAGCCGCAACAGTTGCAATAGCAGCCGAGCGGACGGCCACGGAGAAGTTCTTCATGTAGTTAATCCCTTTGCGTTTTAACTTAAGAACCGCTCTGTGTAGAACCACTGGCTCAATCACACAGAAGCTGAAGTCACTTAAGTCTTGCCCAAATTGATAACGACCACAATGCATTTTGGCGGCCGTCACTATGACGAATGGCAGTTTACAACGAAATCATCACAAACGCCTAACTTTCAACTGAGAAACCTTGTGGCTTTACTAATTTCCAACCCCCAAAAAGGGTCAACTTTCCCACCAGCAACACTGGTAACTTTTACGCAGGCCCCGCACAGCGACCTCACTCCCCCACGAACATAAGCAGTTAACAGAGCAGCAAAAAGCCCCGGAGGCCAAGCGGCATCCGGAGCTTTAGGCAAAAGCTACCGAAGAGGCAAAACTACTTCTTGAACGGGAAGCCCAGCTCGCGCAGCAGCGCGCGGCCTTCCTCGTTGTTGGTAGCGGTGGTCACGACGGTGATGTCCATACCGCGCGGGCGATCGATCTTGTCAACGTCGATCTCGTAGAACATGGTCTGCTCAGACAGGCCGAAGGTGTAGTTACCGTGACCATCGAACTGCTGATCAGACAGACCGCGGAAGTCGCGGATTCGCGGCAGAGCCACGGTCAGCAGACGATCCAGGAACTCCCACATACGGTCGCCACGCAGGGTGACGCGAGCGCCGATGGCGTCGCCTTCACGAAGCTTGAAGTTAGCGATCGACTTGCGAGCACGACGGGTCTCCGGCTTCTGACCGGTGATCAGAGTCAGGTCGTTGATAGCACCGTTGATCTGCTTCTTGTCCTGAGCAGCAGCGCCGACGCCCATGTTGACGACGACCTTGGTGACGCCCGGAATCTGCATGACGTTCTCGTAGGAGAACTCTTCCTGCATCTTGCCGCGAATCTCATCGCGGTAACGGGCCTTCAGACGAGGGGTGTAATTTTCGCTCATGCTTAGATGTCCTTCCCGGTACGGCGGGAGATGCGAACCTTCTTGCCGTCCTCATCGAAGCGGTAACCGACGCGAGTCGGGGTACCATCTTCGTCGACCAGCATGACGTTCGACACGTGAATCGGAGCTTCCTGAGTGACAATGCCACCCGAGGAAGCGCCGCGCTCCGCAGCGGAGTTTGCAACGTGCTTCTTGATACGGTTAACGCCCTCGACCAGGACCTTGTCGCGCTTCGGGTAGGCCTCGATGACCTTGCCCTGAGCACCCTTGTCCGGACCGGAGATAACCAGCACGGTATCGCCCTTACGGATCTTCACTTAAATCACCTCCGGTGCGAGCGAGACAATCTTCATGAACTTCTTGTCACGCAGCTCACGCGCGACCGGGCCGAAAATACGGGTGCCCTTTGGCTCACCGTCGGCCTTGATGATGACAGCTGCATTCTCGTCGAACGAGATGTAGGAGCCATCCGGACGACGGGTCTCCTTCTTCGCACGGACGATAACTGCCTTAACAATTTCGCCTGCCTTGACGTTGCCGCCCGGAGTAGCTTCCTTGACAGTTGCGACAATGGTGTCGCCAATGCCAGCGAAGCGTCGGGTCGAGCCACCGAGAACGCGGATGCACAGAATTTCACGTGCACCAGTGTTGTCGGCAACGCGCAGACGGGATTCCTGCTGAATCACTGCGTTTCTCCTGACCTGGTTGCATTGTGCGTCAGATTTCCGTCCTAAACGCACGCGGTCTTTATGTCTTGCGTTTACGCTTTACGACGGAAGCACCTGCTAGAGGTAGCTTTCCTATCGCTTTGACCTCGTGCTTACTACGGTTCTAGACCGTTGAGAGCAGCACGCAGTCGCTTCGCGCAACCTGTGTATTATGGCACGTTCGTGCGGGACAACAAAATCCCTTAGTTTCATGCCCCCAACATGGTTTATGCCTTGTGCGGCAACCCTATACTGAGACAGTGACAAATCAACATTCCGGGAGCGCTCAGACACAGCCAGCACAGACGCTGCCGGTATCGCTACTTGCCGGCTTGGCCTTATTATCCGCCGCCGCCCCGTTCGGCGCAGATACATATCTGGCATCCTTCGTGGAGATTGCACGCGAGTTCTCCACGACCGAGTCGATGGTTCAGCTCACGCTGACAACCTTCATGATTGGCATGGCTGCTGGACAGCTCGTCATTGGCGCTCTCTCCGATAGTTTGGGCCGCAAGAAGCTGCTTCTCATTGCCACTTTGGTGTTCTTGAGCTCGTCAATCCTCTGTGCAGTAGCACCGAATATTGGCACGCTTATTGCAATGCGCCTGTTCCAGGGGTTAGCTGGTGGCTCCACAGTTGTTCTGGCTCGTTCTGTAGTACCAGACCTCTTGACGGGCAAGGCATCAGCGAGAGCTTTCTCCACGCTGATGGGCATTTCCTCCATCGCCCCGGCAATCGCTCCCCTTGTGGGCGGTTTTCTAGGCCCCGCATTCGGCTGGCGCAGCGTGTTCTGGTTTCTCGCAGCCATCAACGTCGCGATGGTCGCGATTGTGATCCTGATGGTTCCGGAAACCCTGCCGCCTGAGCGACGCTCCACAGGCGCTCTGCGCAATCTCCTGCCCAATATTGGCAGGCTGCTGCGGCGGCCAGTATTTGTCGGCTACTTGTTGGCTTTCGCTGGTGGCTTCTCGGTGATGTTTTCCTATATCGCTGCGTCACCCTTTATCTTCCAGGAGCTGCTGGGGCTAACCCCTACTCAGTTTTCTCTCGTGTTCGCATCCAATGCAGCGATGTTGACATTTGTGTCAATCCTCAACGGCAAGATGATCAACCGGCTTCATCCCCGCAAAGGCATTTTAGTTGCCCTTACGGTCATGCTCGTGGCGTCGATAGGCCTGATTATTAATGCCCTCGTCGGGATTACCTTCTTCACTACTTGGCTGTTGCTGTTCATTACGGTACCGATGATGCCGCTAATCTTCGCCAATGCCACGGCACTCGGAATTGAGGAGGTTCGAGATATCGGAATTGGCTCAGGTTCCGGTCTCATGGGCTTCACACAGTTCCTCGCGGCCGCCACGGTTTCCCCGTTGGTGGGGCTTGGTTCCAATCTTCCCCTCTCGATGGCTATTTCGATGTTGACCTGTGCATTGATTGCACTGACCGCGGTGTTGACATTGACGCGCGCCGACCTCCACAAACGCTCACACCGACTTCCATAAGAGCTACGCGCGCGAGAGGACTCCCCGCGTTTCACTTCACTGGTTGAGAATGTGCCCGAATCGGCATTAAATCGATGGTGAGGCCTCGTACCACCCGTAGGCATGGGGCTGACATGGGAGAAAGGTCCTGCCATGACCACGCATGCACATCCTCATGAACCACATAAGGCATCTGAGTCGGCGAAGCTCAACTGGCTTCGCGCCGGAGTCCTCGGAGCCAACGACGGTATCGTCTCCACTGCTCTAATCTTGCTCAGCGTGATTGCAGCAGGTTCCTCTCGCGAAGCCATTCTGACTGCTGGCGCCGCGGCCGTTATCGCTGGGGCTATCTCGATGGCCCTGGGTGAATACGTCTCGGTTTCAACCCAGCGCGATACTGAGCGGGCACTGATTGCCAAAGAAAAGGCCGAGCTTAAAGACTTTCCAGATGAAGAGCATAAAGAGCTCGTGGGCATTCTCTCTGGCTACGGCATCCCAGAACATATCGCCGAAGATGCTGCCCACGGCATCGCACAAAGCGATCCGCTGGCGGCTCACCTAAAGCTGGAATTGGGCATTGACGGTGAGGAACTTACCAACCCCTGGGCTGCTGCCGGTTCTTCGGCACTGTCGTTCCTACTCGGCGCCATCCTGCCGATGATTGCGGCACTGGTTTTCACCGGCCCCACTTCTGGCGCAATCGCAGTCACTGTTGTCACCATCGTGACTCTGGCTCTAACCGGCTACATCAGCGCCAAGCTCAGCTCCACGCACTCCGGCAAGGCTGCTCTGCGCCTGGTAATTGGTGGTGCGCTCGGTTTGATTGTTTCCTACTTCGTCGGTCTGCTCTTCGGGCAGGCTGTCGGATAGACCGTCAGATAGGTGCCCGGTTAGGGCGCGGCGAAGCTCAAAACCTAGTCAACATAGCTGGTCTTCGTCTGGTTCAACCAGGCGTAGACCGCGCCGATCCCAAGGCCACCACCTACGAAGTTACCTAGCCACACGGCCACCCAGTTAACAGTAATGTGCAGACCATCGAAGCCTGTAGGATGCGGATCAGCGAAAAAGGCCAAGGAAAACAACGAGAAGTTCGCAATCACGTGCTCGAGTCCAAGCCCAACGAACACTGCAATAATCGGCAGAATCACAACGAACTTCGAAATGATTTCTTTGGCTTGAAGTGCACCTAGGACAGCCATATTGACCACGAAATTCGCACCCATCGCCTCTACGAAAGCGCCGAAGAACGGCTTGGCCAGCTTCCCCTCAGTCAAGGTGGAAATCAGATGTGTGTCATCGATCCCACCGAGCTTGGCGCTCTGGCTGAGCACCAGCGCCACAATCGCCGCACCGATGAAGTTGTAGAACGTAGCGACGGCCACCATTCGAAAGGCCACTCCCCACGCCATGCGTCCGCGTGCGGTGGACCAGGACACAAACATCATGCTGCCGGTCGCAAGCTCCGCACCGAGCACCACAATGGCGAACAGCCCAAGCCCGAACAGGCACGCAAAAACCAGTCCCCCAGTCCCCGGCGCGACGCCCTCTGCCACTTGTCCAGCGACCGCTGCAAAGGCCGTCCCGAGCGTCAGGTACATACCCGCCAGGACCGCTCGCACGGCAAATCGTCCGTAGTCCTGCGTCAACAGTTCCTGTTTCTTGTCGCCAGCCGTATCCAGCGTTTCGTATAGCGTCACCGCCGAAGCCTTTCCCTGCGTGCCGTTAATTGCAGTTATTCGCATAAAAGAATAACGACAGGCTGACGCGGAATCGCAACCGCTTTACGACGGTCACAGCGCCCTACCCCCCTTAGGCGCTGCAACCAGGAACTGCGATTCACCGTCGAAGAGAGGCAGATTTACTTCTTTTCTCCGGTACCAGCAGGTGCAGCAGCAGTTTCTGACTTCGGCTCGTCCTTAATCTTTGGGTCGACCGTCAAAAGCGGTGCCCCAAACGAAATTGGCTGGCCATCGCGGAAGCCTTCAGCCGGCAGCACAGGGCCGGTCTTCTTCGAGTTGGAAATAACGACAGGCGTAGTTACCGGGTATCCAGCAGCCTTGATTGCGTCGATATCGAACTCAGCCAAAGTATCACCCTGCTGAACTTCGTCGCCTTAACATCGAAGATGGCAATCATCGTCGAGGCAATGGCCGAAGCACCCATGCCGATGTAAAACGGCCAGCGCAAACGTAGGTTCACACCGAAGATGGCCGGCTCGGTAATACCGAATAGCGCCGACATACCGGAGGCGCCAGCCAGACCTTTAAGCTTCTCACTCTTGGCCAGGAAGTACACTGCCAGCGCGGCACCACCTTGGACAATATTGGCCATCGATGCCGTCGCGAAAATGAACGAGCCGCCCTGGTCCCACAGCATGTACTCGATTGGTGAGAAGGACTGGTGCAGACCAGTGATGACAATTGGCGAGTAGACCAAGCCGAACAAGAAGCCACCCACAGGTCCCGCGAATTCGTACAGATTTGCAAGACCAATACCCAGCCATTCACCTGCAGTGCGCAGTACTGGACCAATGGCGGCAAAGGTGATGAAACCAGTGATGAGCAACGTCAACAGTGGTGTCAGCATGAAGTCGACAGTGCCCTTGAGACGCTTATGGAAGAACTTCTCAATCGTTGCGAGAATCCATGAGATAACCAGAATCGGCAAGATGAATCCCACCCTCTGGGGCGGAGGCGTCAAGCGCGCGCACCCGATTCTGCGACGGAATGCGGCGACCGTCTGCCTTCAGATTGCCGGTATAGAAGAGCCACACATCATCGCCATCAACAACCGCGCTGCCAGAATAACAACCATGCTTGTCATAGGGCATGCCTGGATACAGCGCATCGGGGTGATGACGCCACCGCTCGGCTGTCGTGAGCGACGCGGACGCATGTCCCCACCCAGTTCTCTTCGGCGCATGTGGAAAGCATGGATCATGCTGGTAGAACACATGCAGTGTCTCGCCGTCCACGAAAAGGCCATTCGGGTCATTCAGTCGGCCCTGTGGCGGTGACAGATGGTAATTCGACCGATAGGTCATACCCCTCCCCCCCCCCGATATTATTGAAGTCATGGCTATTTGTGTTTGCGGCGAAGGTCTGGTTGACCTCGTTCCGGTATCTCCTGGCAGCCTCAATAACCACGTGCCGGCGCTAGGCGGAGGCCCCTACAACGTCGCGGTTACGGCCTCTCGCCTCGGTGCGGATGTTATTTTCCAGTCCCGCCTGTCCACAGATGGTTTCGGAAATGAGCTGGTCAAGCACTTGGAAAACGAAGGGGTCGACACCTCTTACGTTCAGCGTGGCCCAGAGCCGACCATTCTGGCGGTAACCACCATCCACGACGATCGCTCTGCAACGTACACCTTTTACACCGACGGCACGGCCACCCCGTTGGTGGAGCCGAAGCACATCGATGCGAATATCGCATGCTTCGGCACCCTGTCACTGGCGCTAGAACCAGGTGCCAGCCGGTACGCGGAATTGCTCAAACAGTTCGCGGCCAATGGCACCCTGGTCGCTTCGGATCCAAATATTCGCCCCATTTACGCAACGGATGCACACCGCGAATTCCTCATGAGCTTGCTCCCCTACGTCAATTTGTTGAAGCTCTCGGACGAGGAAGTCGAGTTCCTTGGCGAAGAGGCGCTGACTAAAGTTCCGGCCGCCGTCATCACCCGAGGTGGCGATGGGCTCACTTTGCTTGCCGACGGAAACCGCATCGATGTCCCAGCCGTCAACGCGAATGTCGTTGACACCATCGGTGCTGGGGACACAATTATGGGCGCACTTTTGGCGCAAATTGAGGAACGAGGTCTGACGGCAGCTGACCTGACTTCCGTATCACCAGATCAGTGGCGCGAGATTCTGCACTATGCGGCCGCCGCGGCTGCCATCACTGTGTCCCGCAAGGGAGCGCAGCCGCCGACGAAAACCGAAGTCGAAGAACTCCTGGCTAAAGATTCCTAGTCCGCGCTGCTTAGCCCGCTCTATTTAGCTCGCTCAAGCACTGCAACCAGGAACTGAGACTCTTTGTCAAAGGGACGAAGATCCCACGTGGAATAACGCTGAATCACGGTGAGCCCAGCCTCCTGCGCAGTGGTTTCAAAATCGGCAAAGTCCCAACCACGGCCAGCGCCGAAGCCGATAATGGCACGACCGCTCTCCGGATTCAGCACCTCCGCGAAGCCCTGCAGTACCTTCGCGCGGTCTTCTGCCGCTACGAAAGTCAGCACATTGCCGGGGCAAATGATGACGTCGAAGGCGGATGCCGTGTCATCGTGGGGTGTGTTCTCCAGCCCGTCGTCAAGCACGTGCGGCAGCTGCGCCAAGTCCCCTACCAACCACGTCGCGTCCGGGAACTGTCGCTTTGCCTCGTCGATGAGATAGGGGTCGACGTCGACACCGACGACTCGATGACTAGCCTTCGCCAGGTAACCGCCGACGCGCCCCTGCCCACAGCCGGCATCCAGGATTCGAGCGTGGCGTGGCGCCATTGCATCCACCAACCGAGCCTCGCCGTCAATATCGCGGCCCTCGCGCACGAATCCCCGCCAGCGGTTGGCGTAACGACGAGAATGCTGCGGATCGGCAGCGATAATTTCTTTCCAAGTGCGGTGATTGTGGGTGCCATTGCTCATGGCCACCATTATGGCGTAGTTGATCTCTTTTCTATACCGCCGACGTCCCCTGCGCGACGGGACTAGATTCCCAATACTGACTTAGCGATCAGGAAGTAGATGATCAGACCGGAGGCATCGACAAGAGTGGTAATGAACGGGTTAGCGAAGACGGCTGGGTCGATGCCGAACTTCTTACCGATTAGCGGCATGATGCCACCGACAGTTGCCGCGAGAGTACAAATACCCAGCAGCGTCAGGCCAATCACTAGGCCGATGTCCCAGCCGTAAACCAAGCCAGCCAATAGCAGGCCGAGAGTACCAAGCAATAAACCGAGGAAGGCACCGACTCTCACCTCGCGGAGAATGACTTTGAATATATCGCGGGGTTGGACATCCCCCAGCGCCAACGCACGCGTAATCGTGGTTGCTGCCTGGTTACCGGTATTGCCACCTGTACCGATCAGCAGCGGCACAAATACCGAGAGAACCACCATCTGAGAAAGAGTCTCTTCGAAAGTTTCCAGGACTTGCACGGTCAATGTTGCACCGATAGCAAGCACGAGCAGCCACACCACACGAGAGCGAACAATCTCGAAAATGGGCGTCGCGAGATAGGGCAAGCGCAGAGGCTCAGAACCGGAAATACGAGCTTGGTCCTCGGAGTCTGCCTCTTCCAGAATCCGGAGGGCGTCGTCGACCGTGAGCAGACCGATAACACGCTGCTCGCTGTCGACAATCGGCAGAGCTAGGCGCTTACGATCAGCGCACATGCGGGCTACCTTCTCTTCGGATTCGGTCGCCTCTGCGTAATCGGCCTTCCGCAAAATCGCCGCAACATGGATATCACTGCTGGCGCGCATCAGTTCACGAAGGCTAACCACGCCCACCAGCCGACGGTTCCGGTTCGACACCGGCAGCGTGTAGATGGATTCGGCATCATCCAGATGCTTGTAGACGGTCTCCAGAGCCTCCCCCACCGTCATATCGTCGTGAAGCGACACCAGCTCCGGGCTCATCCGACGCCCAATGGAACCATCGGGGTAACCGAGGACGATGTTGGTTAGCTCTCGCTCGTCATCCGGCAGATCGGCAAGCAGTTTTGCAGCGACAGACGCAGGAAGCTCGTCGAGCAGCTCTGCTCGATCGTCCGGTTCCATCTCCGCGAAAACTGCGGTGACTTCAGGATCACGGAGACTGTCAATCAGGTGCGCCTGCAGAGCCGAGTTCAGCTCATCGAAGGTTTCAACCGCCGTGTCTTTCGGCAGTGTGCGGTAGAACAGCGCACGTTCCCCATGGCTGAGGCGGCGCATCTTTCGAGCGGCAGCCTTGGGCTCAATATCAGTTAAGAGCCGCGACAGCGTAGCCACGTCATGTGAGCGAAGCGCGGACTCGAGATCTCGATCATCAATCCTGGTCACGTCAGTAGTCACCGAACTTCTCCCCTCACAAAGCACAAATCCTGGCCAATGCTATCAGAGATAAAAACCCATCAAACCTGGACTGAGAGGACTAGAAATACGAAGGAACATGGCTTTCTAAAAAAACAAAACCCCGCCACAGAAAACACTTTCGTGTTTCCCGCGGCGGGGTTCTCGTCGTAAAGCCCAAGCTGATTGCTCAGCTGACGGGTCTTACTTAGCCTTCTCGATGATCTCGATCAGGCGGTAGTGCTTGTCCTTGGAGAGCGGACGGCACTCTTCGATGCGGACGCGGTCGCCCACGCCAGCCTCTTCGTTCTCGTCATGCGCCTTGACCTTAGAGTTCGTGCGCATGATCTTGCCGTACAGGGCGTGCTGCTTGCGGTCCTCGAGCTCGACGACGATGGTCTTCTGCATCTTGTCGGACACGACGTAACCGGTGCGCACCTTGCGTGCGCCAGCCTCGGTGGTGTTCATGTTTTCCTCACTCATGCTGCATCACCATCGGTTGGTGCAGCAGACAGGCCGAGCTCGCGCTCACGCATAACGGTGTAAATGCGAGCAATATCCTTGCGGACAGTGCGGAGACGGCGGTTGTTGGTCAGCTGACCGGTAGCGCTCTGGAAACGGAGGTTGAACAGCTCCTCCTTAGACTCCTTGAGCTTGGCAACCAGGTCATCGTTATCCAGCGAGCGAAGCTCGTGGGCGGGAATGCCGTTCGACATCAGTACTGATCCTCCTTCCGAACGATTCGGGTCTTAATCGGCAGCTTAGCGCCTGCGCGCTTCAGTGCCTCGACAGCAGTTGCCTCGTCCGGGTAGGACATCTCGAACATGATGCGACCCGGCTTGACGTTTGCTACCCACTTCTCGACCGGGCCCTTACCGGAACCCATACGAACACCCAGTGGCTTCTGGGTCAGCGGACGGTCCGGGAAAATCTGGATCCAGACCTTACCACCACGCTTGACGTGGCGGTTGATAGCAATACGCGCTGCCTCAATCTGACGGTTGGTGATGTAGGCCGGCTCGAGAGCCTGGAGACCGTAGTCACCGAAAGTCACCTTGTTGCCGCCCTTGGACATACCAGAACGGGTCGGGCGGTGCTGGCGACGGAACTTAACGCGCTTCGGGATGAGCATGAATTAGCCCTCCTTCTTCTCAGATGCACGCTGACGACGCTTGCCACCACGACGCGGACGGTCGTTGCCGCGACGCTGGCGGTCGTTGCCGGCGTTGATCTCGGACTCGCGACGGCCACCGATCACGTCACCCTTGTAGATCCACACCTTGACGCCAATGCGGCCGAAGGTGGTGTGAGCCTCGTGGGTGCCGTAGTCGATCTCCGCACGCAGGGTGTGCAGCGGAACGCGACCCTCGTGGTAGCGCTCGGTGCGGCCCATCTCGGCACCGCCGAGACGACCGGAGCAGACAACCTTGATGCCCTTGACGTGCGGCTGACGCATTGCAGACTGGATAGCCTTGCGCATTGCACGACGGAAAGCGACACGGTTGGCGAGCTGCTCAGCGATGGACTGAGCGACCAGCTTCGCATCCGCGTCAATGTTCTTGACCTCGAGGATGTTCAGCTGAACCTGCTTGCCGGTGAGCTTCTCGAGCTGGCCGCGGATGCGGTCAGCCTCGGAGCCACGACGACCGATAACAATGCCCGGGCGTGCCGTGTGGATGTCCACACGCACGCGGTCACGGGTGCGCTCGATAACGACATCGGAGATGCCGGCGCGCTCAAGACCGGTGGACAGCAGATCGCGGATCTTGATGTCCTCGGCCAGGTAGTCAGCGTACTGCTTGTCGGCGTACCAGCGGGACTTCCAGTCGCTGGAAATACCGAGGCGAAGACCGTGTGGATGGATCTTCTGTCCCACTATCGGTCACCTTCCTTCTGGCTCTCGACGACCACGGTGATGTGGCTGGTGCGCTTGCGGACGTGGAAAGCACGGCCCTGCGCACGCGGGCGGAAGCGCTTCATGGTCGGTCCCTCGTTGGCGTAAGCCTCGGAGATGACCAGAGTACGACGGTCCAGGCCGAAGTTGTTCTCAGCGTTTGCAGCTGCAGACGCAACAACCTTGGCGACCGGATCAGCAGCACCCTGCGGAGCGTACTCCAGGATGTTCAGTGCCTCGTCGACGGACTTACCGCGAACGGTGTCCAGGACGCGACGTGCCTTCATCGGAGTAACGCGGACGAAGCGCGCAGTTGCGCGTGCAGAAGTAATGTCGTTGCTCATGGCTTATCGACGTCCCTTCTTGTCATCCTTGACGTGACCCTTGAAGGTCTTGGTCGGGGCGAATTCGCCCAGCTTGTGGCCGACCATAGAGTCATCCACGAACACCGGCACGTGCTTGCGACCGTCGTGAACGGCGAAGGTGTGGCCGATGAAATCGGGGAGAATCGTGGAGCGGCGAGACCAGGTCTTAATGACCTGCTTGGTGCCCTTCTCGTTCTGTGCATCGACCTTCGCGAGGAGGTGCTCATCGACGAACGGGCCCTTCTTAAGGCTGCGTGGCATTCTCAGTTCCCTCCTTAGCGCTTCTTATTCTTGTTGGTACGACGGCGACGAACGATCAGCTGGTCGCTTGGACGGTTCGGCTTACGGGTGCGGCCTTCCTTCTGGCCCCACGGGGAAACCGGGTGGCGACCACCGGAGGTCTTACCCTCACCACCACCGTGCGGGTGGTCGACCGGGTTCATGACAACACCGCGGACAGTCGGGCGCCAGCCCTTCCAGCGCATACGGCCGGCCTTGCCCCAACGGATGTTGATCTGATCCTGGTTTCCGACCTCACCGACGGTTGCACGGCAACGTGCGTCGACGCGACGGATCTCAGAGGACGGCATACGCAGAACTGCGTACTTGCCTTCCTTACCGAGAAGCTGAATAGAAGCACCAGCAGAACGTGCCAGCTGTGCACCAGCGCCTGGCTTGAGCTCCACGCAGTGAATAGTGGAACCGGTCGGGATGTTGCGCAGCGGCAGGTTGTTACCAACCTTGATGTCGGCATTAGCGCCGGACTCAACGATGGCACCCTGCTTCAGGTTCTTCGGAGCGATGATGTAGCGCTTCTCACCGTCTGCATAGTGCAGCAGTGCGATGTTGGCGGTACGGTTCGGGTCGTACTCGATGTGAGCGACCTTTGCCGGAATGCCGTCCTTGTCATTACGACGGAAGTCGATGACACGGTACTGGCGCTTGTGTCCGCCACCCTTGTGGCGAGTGGTGATGTGACCGTGAACGTTACGGCCACCAGTCTTCGACAGCGGGCGCAGCAGAGACTTCTCAGGAGTCGAGCGAGTAATCTCGCTGAACTCGGAGACGGAGCTCTGGCGGCGACCCGGCGTAGTCGGCTTGTACTTACGAATAGCCATACTTTTGCTCTTCCTTAACTTCCTCGTCGGCTAGCGGCTAAGCTGCCGAACCGCCGAAGATGTCGATGGGATCGCTGCCGGCCGCGAGAGTCACGTAGGCGCGCTTGGTGTTCTTGCGCTTGCCGTAGCCGGTGCGGGAACGCTTGCGCTTGCCCTCACGGTTGAGGGTGTTGACGGAAGCGACCTTGGCACCGAAAATCTCCTGGACCGCGATCTTGATCTGGGTCTTGTTAGCGTCGGTGTGGACCAGGAACGTGTAAACGCCCTGCTCCATGAGTCCGTAGGACTTCTCAGACACTACCGGTGCAACAATGATGTCGCGGGGATCTGCGATGGTAGCCATTACTTCTCCTCCTTACCGGCGGTGCGAGTGATGAAGTCATTGAGTGCCTGAACGGCGAAGATGACGTCATCGGCCTTCAGAACATCGTAGGTGTTCAGCTGATCCTCAGACAGGATGTGGACACCTGGCAGGTTACGAACCGACTTCCACGAGTTGACGTCCTCGCGCGGCAGAACGACGAGCACGTTGCGGCGCTCAGTCAGACGCTCGACAAAAGTACGAGCTGCCTTGGTGGACGGGGTCTGGCCTGGGACCAGTTCCTCGACAACGTGGATGCGGTCGTGGCGAGCACGGTCAGAGAGTGCGCCGCGCAGAGCAGCTGCAATCATCTTCTTCGGGGTGCGCTGGCTGTAATCGCGAGGCACCGGGCCGTGGACAACGCCACCGCCGGTCCAGTGCGGAGCACGGATCGAACCCTGACGAGCGCGACCGGTACCCTTCTGGCGCCACGGCTTGCGGCCACCGCCGCGAACCTCACCGCGGGTCTTGACCTTGTGGGTGCCCTGGCGAGCTGCTGCACGCTGCGCGACAACAACCTGGTGCATCAGGGCGATGGACACCTCCGCGTCGAACACGGAAGCAGGAAGCTCAACCGAACCGTTCACGCCGCCTTCAGCGGTGTGTACGTCTAGCTTGAGGTTGGTCATGCGTGAGCACCACCCTTCGTGGCAGTCTTAACAACCAGCAGGCCGCCGCGTGCACCCGGAACTGCGCCCTTGATGAGCAGCAGGTTCGCGTCAGCGTCAACCTTCTGGATCTTCAGGTTCTGGGTCGTGACCCGGTCGTTACCCATGCGGCCTGCCATGCGCTTGCCCTTGAAGACGCGTCCTGGCGTGGCGCAAGCGCCAATGCCACCAACACGACGGTGAGCAGCCTGGTTACCGTGAGCGGCACCCTGGCCAGCAAAGCCGTGGCGCTTCATACCACCGGCGAAGCCGTGGCCCTTAGAGGTACCAGTGACGTCGACGTACTCAATTTCGCCGAAAATGTCGACACCAACGGACTGGCCGACCTCGTAAGAGGAAGCGTCCGGGGTGCGAATCTCAACGCTGTGGCGACGCGGGGTCACACCGGCCTTCTTGAAGTGGCCGGCCTCCGGCTTGTTGACCTTACGCGGGTCAATTTCGCCGTATGCAATCTGGACGGCGTCGTAGCCGTCGGTTTCCTTAGTGCGCACCTGAGTCACTACGCACGGCCCAGCCTCAACGACGGTAACCGGAACAACGCGGTTCTCCTCGTCGAAGATCTGAGTCATACCGAGCTTCGTGCCCAGGATGCCCTTGATCTCGTTTTCACTCATTTATCTTGTCTCCGCTACCAAAAGTCCAGGATCACTGAATGTTCACATCGACACTTGCCGGAAGGTCAATGCGCATAAGTGCATCGACGGTCTTCGGCGTTGGATCGAGAATGTCGATCAGACGCTTGTGAGTGCGCATCTCGAAGTGCTCGCGCGAGTCCTTGTACTTGTGCGGCGAACGGATAACGCAGTAAACGTTCTTTTCGGTTGGCAACGGCACCGGGCCAACGACGCGTGCACCCGTACGGGTAACGGTCTCCACGATCTTTCGCGCAGAAGCGTCGATAGCCTCGTGGTCGTAGGCCTTGAGCCTGATGCGGATCTTCTGTCCGGCCACGCTTGTCCTCTCCTCGGTCGGCGCGCCCCAATTAAAGGGGCGTCGACCCTGTCAATGTTTCTCGACGCCGTCAGCAACTATGGCCAGCGCCAGAAATTAAAACTGGGTTGTGCATTACTTCAAAGCGATTTCGTCTTCGATCGTCATGGCAAATTAACTTATGGCCATGACCCGAGCGGACGAATAACGCCTTGCACTCAAATCCCAGTGGAAAACAAGTCCCCCTCGTGGGGCTCTTCATTTGCCTACTGCCGCTGTTAATTTGCCATGCCACCTCCGACCCCCGCGGTCGGGCGTGTCGCCCGTTTTTCTCCGTGAGGCACGATCGGGAAGAAACTTCCCTACGTGGTCATGCTCGCCTTACCATAGGCGCTATGTCCAATTTCGTACTGGTTCCCAGCTGGGCCTGATACAACAATTGGCGCGAACGCCTTTGTTAAAGCAACCTCCGTATTAAAGCACGTCCGGGCTACGAATGTAAAATCACGATTCCAAAGTGCAACGTACATCACACCCATTACGGCACAGTCGGCTTGACGACGGCTATTGCGTCGCCCCCACCCCGTCTAGTGTCGGGTATGTACAGATACAAAAAATCCCGACTTCCGCTTACGCGGAGTCGGGATTCTTCTAAGACTTAAGTTAAAGCACTTCCCCTATGGGGAGAAACCTTACTTAACGATCTTGGTAACGCGGCCAGCGCCGACGGTGCGGCCACCCTCGCGGATAGCGAAGCGCAGGCCCTCGTCCATTGCGACCGGCTGGATCAGCTTGACAGACATGTCAACGTTGTCGCCCGGCATGACCATCTCGACACCTTCCGGCAGGGAAACGACGCCGGTGACGTCGGTGGTGCGGAAGTAGAACTGCGGACGGTAGTTGTCGAAGAACGGGGTGTGACGGCCGCCCTCATCCTTAGACAGGATGTAGACGGAACCCTCGAACTCGGTGTGCGGGGTGTAAGCGCCCGGCTTAGCAACGATCTGACCGCGCTCGATGTCCTCACGCTTGGTACCGCGGAGCAGCAGACCACAGTTGTCGCCAGCCTCAGCGGAATCCAGCAGCTTGCGGAACATCTCGATACCGGTAACGGTGGTCTTCTGGGACTTCTCCTTGATGCCCAGAATCTCGACCTCGTCGTTAACGTTCAGAACGCCGCGCTCAACACGACCGGTAGCAACGGTGCCGCGACCGGTAATGGTGAAGATGTCCTCAATCGGCATCAGGAACGGCTTGTCGGTCTCGCGAACCGGATCCGGGATGTTCTCGTCGCAAGCTTCCATCAGCTCGACGATGGAGTTGACCCACTTCTCTTCGCCCTCAAGAGCCTTCAGAGCGGAGATGTGGACGATCGGAGCTTCCTCGTCGTAGTCCTGCTCAGCCAGCAGCTCGCGGACCTCCATCTCGACGAGCTCGATGATCTCTTCGTCGTCGACCATGTCGCACTTGTTCAGCGCAACGAGGATGTACGGAACGCCAACCTGGCGAGCCAGCAGAACGTGCTCGCGAGTCTGCGGCATCGGGCCGTCAGTAGCAGCGACAACCAGGATTGCGCCGTCCATCTGAGCAGCACCGGTAATCATGTTCTTGATGTAGTCGGCGTGGCCCGGGGCATCGACGTGAGCGTAGTGGCGCTTCTCCGTCTGGTACTCAACGTGGGAAACGTTGATGGTAATGCCACGTTCCTTCTCTTCCGGTGCCTTATCGATGGCATCGTAAGCGAACGACTCGTTCAGGTCCGGGAACTTGTCAGCCAGAACCTTGGTGATAGCGGCGGTAGTGGTGGTCTTACCGTGGTCAACGTGACCAATGGTACCGATGTTGACGTGCGGCTTCGTACGCTCGAACTTCGCCTTTGCCACTTTTAGTCCTCCTGGAGGTCTAGGTGGCCACGACTCTCGCAGCCACAATTTTGTGGTCACTCAATCCGCCTTCACAAGCATCAGAAGCCTTGAAGCTGTTCGCTTCCGACTTCGGAACGTGCGCGCGCAAAAGAGCACTATTCTTTCACTGTGCCAGTTACTCGATACTAGGGCAGGATACTGGAGTTTTCCAAACCAGACCAACCCCCTAGTTAAGGGTGGGTAACGGCCAGCAACTCACATCGTCATTTACCTGCATAAATGCTAGATATTTGAGCTGCGATCTAAAATCGGCCAACGATATGAATTGCGAGCAGCTACCCCCTAGAGCTTGCCTGTGCTAACACACGCCAACAGTCTGACGATGTCTCAGCACAGTCAAAGCTAGAGGGAATCTACTAAAGCTGCAGACCCTCGCACTGCGTTCTCTAAAAGAGTGACAGTGCAGTGCGTGCAGGGATGGGGTCAACTCTGATTGAGTGCCCCACCCTACCGGCGTGATTTAAGCGCCGGTACGAGCTGCAATGATCTCCTCGGCCACGGAGGACGGAACCTCAGCGTAGGAGTCGAAGATCATGGTGTAGTTAGCGCGACCCTGGGTCTTGGAACGCAGGTCACCAACGTAGCCGAACATCTCGGACAGCGGAACCAGAGCCTTGACAGCCTTGACGCCGGTGCGGTCTTCCATGGAGTTGACCTGGCCACGACGGGAGTTGATGTCACCGATGACCTCACCCATGTACTCTTCCGGAGTAATGACCTCAACGGCCATCATCGGCTCGAGCAGGACCGGCTTAGCCTTCTGAACAGCTTCCTTCAGAGCCTGCTGACCAGCGATCTTGAAGGCCATTTCGGAGGAGTCAACCTCGTGGTAAGCACCGTCGAGCAGGGTTGCCTTGATGTTCACCAGCGGGTAGCCGGCGAGGGTACCGTACTGCATTGCATCCTGGATACCAGCGTCGACAGACGGGATGTACTCCTTCGGAACGCGGCCACCGGTGACCTCGTTTGCGAAGAGGTAAGTTGTGGACTCGCCTTCTTCCACCTCTTCAGCGGACGGGGAGTACGGCTCCAGAGCAATGATGACGCGGGCGAACTGACCCGAACCACCGGTCTGCTTCTTGTGGGTGTACTCGAACTTCTCGACCGGCTTGCGGATGGTCTCGCGGTAAGCAACCTGCGGGTTACCGATGTTTGCTTCGACCTTGAACTCGCGCTTCATGCGGTCAACCAGGACGTCGAGGTGGAGCTCGCCCATACCGCCGATAACGGTCTGGCCGGTTTCCTCATCCAGGTGAACGGTGAAGGTCGGGTCCTCTTCAGCCAGACGCTGAATAGCGGTACCCAGCTTCTCCTGGTCAGCCTTGGACTTTGGCTCAATAGCAACGGAGATAACCGGATCCGGGAAGGACATGGACTCCAGAACGATCGGAGCATCCTGTGCACACAGGGTGTCACCGGTGGTGGTGTCCTTCAGACCAATGAAGGCGTAGATGTTACCTGCCACTGCCTCGTCAACAGGGTTCTCCTTGTTGGCGTGCATCTGGAACAGCTTACCGACGCGCTCCTTCTTGTCCTTGGTGGAGTTCAGGACCTGCTGGCCAGGCTCCACACGACCGGAGTAAACGCGGACGAAGGTCAGCTTGCCGAAGAACGGGTGAGCAGCAATCTTGAATGCGAGAGCGGAGAACGGCTCATCCTTAGACGGCTTACGGACCATATCGACGTCCTCGTCGCCCATCTGGTGGCCGTGAACCTCACCGATGTCCAGCGGATTCGGCAGGAAGTCAATGACAGCGTCGAGCAGCGGCTCAACACCCTTGTTCTTGTACGCGGTACCACAGTAGACCGGGTAGACCTCAGAGTTGATAACCATCTTGCGGATGGCGCCCTTGATCTCGTCCATGGTCAGCTCTTCGCCACCGAAGTACTTCTCCATGAGCTCCTCGTCGGACTCAGCGACGGTCTCAATGAGCTTCTCACGGTACTCGTTAGCCTTGTCGACCATGTCCGCCGGAATCTCCTCGACCTGCGCAGGAGTACCGATCTCAACCTTGCCCGGCCACATGAGGGCCTTCATCTCCAGCAGGTCAACAACGCCGTCGAAGTCATCCTCAGCGCCAATCGGCAGCTGCATAACCAACGGCTTAGCACCGAGGCGGTCAACGATGGTGCCAACGGTGTAGTAGAAGTCAGCGCCCAGCTTGTCCATCTTGTTGACGAAGCAAATACGCGGGACATCGTACTTCTGAGCCTGACGCCAAACCTGCTCAGACTGCGGCTCGACACCTTCCTTACCGTCGAAGACTGCGACGGCACCGTCGAGCACACGCAGGGAACGCTCAACCTCAACGGTGAAGTCGACGTGGCCCGGGGTATCGATGATGTTGATCTGGTTGTCGTTCCAGAAACAGGTCACAGCAGCGGAGGTAATGGTGATACCGCGCTCCTTCTCCTGCTCCATCCAGTCGGTGGTAGCGCCACCATCGTGAGTCTCGCCGACCTTGCGGTTAATACCCGTGTAGTACAGGATGCGCTCAGTCGTAGTCGTCTTACCAGCATCGATGTGCGCCATGATGCCGATGTTGCGGACCTTGTGGAGGTCCTTCTTAACGGGAAGTGCACCTTCAGCCACTTGATTCCCCACTCGTTTCAAATCGGTTTGGCGGTGAGACTCAATTACGGGATTGCAATTGGCCGTCAAATCCGCCGTCGGTCGGGTTTGCTTTATCTATAATGCCACCGTCTTGGCGCGAAGTCGCGCCGTGACGTACACCTATTGCGTAAATTCTACGCAAGACATCGGGTGTAAGCGCCGGGCTGGCCCCTATTGAGTGACCCTTAAAGATCTGTGGACCGCGACCGACGCGCGCCGTTGACATACCGGCAGCTGCTCTACGACGGTGACCACTCGCGGCCTCCGTCGATAAGCGATTACCAGCGGTAGTGAGCGAATGCGCGGTTTGCTTCCGCCATCTTGTGAGTGTCCTCACGACGCTTGACGGATGCACCCAGGCCGTTGGATGCATCGAGAATCTCGTTAGCGAGACGCTCGGTCATGGTGTTCTCACGGCGCTGACGGGAGAACATCAGCAGCCAGCGCAGTGCCAGCGTGGTGCCACGGCCCGGACGAACCTCGACCGGGACCTGGTAGGTGGCGCCACCAACACGGCGGGAACGAACCTCAAGAGCCGGCTTGACGTTCTCGATTGCGCGCTTCAGAGTCAGCACCGGATCAGTACCGGTCTTCTCTTCGCACAGCTCAAGTGCACCGTAGACGATGCGCTCTGCAGTCGACTTCTTACCGTCGATCAGAACCTTGTTGACCAGCTGCGACACCAGAGGGGAGCCGTAGACCGGGTCGTTGACGACAGGACGCTTCTGTACTGGGCCCTTACGTGGCATGGCTTACTTCTCCTTCTTTGCGCCGTAGCGGGAACGAGCCTGCTTGCGGTCCTTGACACCCTGGGTGTCGAGGGAACCACGGACGATCTTGTAGCGGACACCCGGGAGGTCCTTAACACGACCACCGCGAACGAGCACCATGGAGTGCTCCTGCAGGTTGTGGCCCTCACCCGGAATGTAAGCCGAAACCTCGATACCAGAGGTCAGACGAACACGAGCGACCTTACGAAGAGCCGAGTTCGGCTTCTTCGGGGTGGTGGTGTAAACACGGGTGCAAACGCCGCGGCGCTGAGGGGAACCCTTCAGAGCTGCGGTTGCAACCTTAGCCTTCTTGTCATGGCGGCCCTTGCGGACCAGCTGCTGAATAGTGGGCATGAAGCCTCTTTCTGTTTTCAATCCTCGCTGGACATTCTCACGACCGATGCCAACCGCAGCGGAGTAACCACCTTCCGTGTGAATGCATCACAAGAAAAGTTATTACTCATCCAGTGGTGAGCCCATCGGTTGAACGCAAGAAATGGAGGGATTTTGAACGTGCGAAACCCAGTCAGCCGCTCTCGCTGGCCTACTGGGTAATGTCTCAAGTTCCCAATTCTTTTCTGGGATCGTTGTATAACAGTACGCGAGCTGCGGGTTTAGTCCAAACACCCTGGTAATGGCCTATAAATTTCAAGCACTTTGAGCGCTTGTGGGCTTGGTGATCAAATTTTTGGGTGTTCAGCACGGCGCGCCTCGCCCCAAAAGACGCAGACGTTACTATGCCGGTTTGAATTGATAACTCGGCCAATTCTGCCGTCCGTTCGGTTTGCCCATAGTACTGTCCTGCATCAGCGCTGGAGAAACTTAATCGCCATGTTCACCACAGGCGAATGCCTTCTTCATTGCCAGCAGTGTACTGGCAGCGTATAGGTGGGGACATGTCTAAAAAGGTTATTGTCATTGGCGGCCACGGCAAGGTGGCCCAAATCTCTACTCCCCTACTTATCGACGATGGCTACGAGGTCACGTCTGTTATACGCAACCCCGACCAGGTTCCGGATATCGAGGCTCTCGGCGCCACACCAGCCGTTTACGACATCGCCAGTCTCTCGACCGAACAGTTTGCGGACCTTCTCAGCGCGCACGACGCTGTGATTTGGTCCGCCGGCGCTGGTGGAGGTTCACCAGAACGGACGTACGCGATCGACCGCGACGCAGCTATTACTTCGATTGCCGCAGCCGAGCAGGCTGGCGTTAAGCGCTACGTGATGGTCTCTTACTTTGGTGCGGGCCACGACCATGGCGTTCCAGAGGATCACAGCTTCTTTGCCTATGCCGAGTCCAAGGCTGCAGCCGACGAAGCGCTGCGCGCTTCAAACCTGGAATGGACCATTCTCGGCCCGAGTGCGCTCACGCTCAACGAGGGCCAGGATTCCATCGACACCACGGCGGACAAGGCAGGCGAGGTCGCTCGCGCGACCGTTGCCAATGTCATCGCGCAGGCCGTGTTCAACGAGGCTACCGTTGGTCGCATGATTAACTTCAACGAGGGCAACACCCCGATTGCAGAGGCTCTCAAGATGTAGAGGAGGGAGGTCGGGACGGAACCCCTAGGCCCTTCCTCCCCTGCCCCTTGCCTCTGTTCCTATCGCCTTTCTTCAGTCTCCAGCCGAGTTTTCCAGTTGGGTTGCCTCGACAAAGAAAAATCCTCCGGCACGACCGTGACGAACTAGCAACCCGCTAGTAAGCCACAACTGTGCCGGAGGATTTTTCCGGTTGCCACCTAACAGTTAGCGCACGAAGCCCCAACTGTCAGGCGAGGTGCTTTGCCAGACAGTGACCGAGGGAATTCTCCCGCTCCCCCCAGCCGCTGCCGCAAAGCTATTGATTTCTACTCGAAGGTTCCGATGTCATCCAGCGGAACTGCGGAACCGACCTGATCGATGCCGTAGGTGTCCTCGGCACCGTAGAAGCCCTCGCCGAAGGAAGCGAACGGGGCGGCTGCCTGGCGGGCAGCTTCCTCAGTCGGCTCAACCGTGATGTTGCGGTAGCGCGAGATACCCGTACCAGCCGGGATCAGCTTACCGATGATCACGTTCTCCTTCAGGCCGATGAGCTTATCCGAGCGCTTGTTGATAGCGGCGTCGGTAAGCACGCGCGTCGTCTCCTGGAAGGAGGCGGCGGACAGCCAGGACTCGGTGGCCAGCGATGCCTTGGTAATACCCATCAGCACGCGACGGCCTTCGATGACGCTGCCACCGGAGGCGACAATCTCGCGGTTCTTCGCCATGACCGTGGAGCGCTCGACCAGTGCACCTGGCAGCAGTTCGGAGTCACCTGGCTTAGACACAATCACGCGGCGCAGCATCTGGCTGACGATAACCTCGATGTGCTTGTCGTGAATGGCCACACCCTGATCACGGTAGACCGACTGGACTTCCTCGATGAGGTGGCGCTGGACGCCTCGGCGGCCCAGAACCTCGAGGACCTCGTGCGGATCGGCAGCGCCCTTGAGCAGCTGCTGACCCTTGACCACATGGTCACCATCGCGGATGGCGCGACGACGGCCATCGACAGTGATTTCAGCCAGGCCCTGACGCTTGGACAGCTTGTCGTAAACAACCTCGTCTTCGCTGTTGGCATCCGGGATGAGGGTGAGCGTGTAGAAGTGCTCGTCCTCCTCCAGGCGCACGCGACCGTTTTCGCGGACCAGCGGAGCCTTGTTCTTCGGCACGCGGGCCTCAAACAGCTCCTGGACACGCGGCAGACCACCGGTAATGTCGCCACCGACACCACCCTGGTGGAACGTACGCATGGTCAGCTGGGTACCCGGCTCACCAATGGACTGCGCAGCAACAATACCGACAGCCTCTCCGATGTCGACCAGCTTGCCGGTTGCCATCGAGCGACCGTAACACTTGGCACAGACACCGGTTGCGGTGGAACAGGTCAGAACCGAGCGGACCTTGACTTCCTTGACACCGTGGCTGAGAGCCAGGGTGATGTGGTCGTCGTTCAGGTCGGTGTCAGCCGCGATAAGGACATTGCCCTCAGCGTCGGTGACATCGGCTGCCAGCACACGAGCAATCGCGGCGGTCTCGACATACTTCGCACGACGGATCTCGCCGGTCGGGTTGCCGGCTGCGTCCAGAACATCCTCGCCGATCTCGACAATGACACCATCGTGGGTGCCACAGTCCTCTTCGCGAACGATGACGTCCTGCGCAACGTCGACCAGACGACGGGTCAGGTAACCCGAGTCAGCGGTACGAAGCGCGGTATCGGCCAGACCCTTACGGGAACCGTGCGAGTTGTTGAAGTACTCGAGAACCGACAGGCCTTCGCGGAAGGAGGTCTTAATCGGACGGGTGATGTATTCACCACGCGGGTTCGTAACCATACCCTTCATGCCGGCCAGCGAGTGAATCTGGCCCATGTTACCGGCAGCACCCGACTTCACGATCATCGGAATCGGATTGTCATCCGGGTACAGAGCCTCGACCTTTTCACCGACCTCAGCCGTCGCAGCCTTCCACAGGTTAACCAGCGACTCGTGACGCTCAGCAGCCGAGAGCTTACCGCGGCGGAACTTCTTCTCCACCGTGGCGGCCTTCTCTTCGTAGCCGTTTAGGATCTCCCGCTTGTTCGGGAGAACCAGCACGTCAGACATAGCAATGGTGACACCAGAACGGGTAGCCCAGTAGAAGCCAGCATCCTTGAGCTTGTCGACGGTCTGAGCGACCGTGATCATCGGGTACTTGGCAGCCAAGTCGTTGATGATCGCAGCCTGCGGCTTCTTAGCCATAACGCCTTCGACGTATGGGTAGTTCCACGGCAGCAGGTCGTTGAACATAACGCGGCCCAGCGTGGTCGAAGCCAGCCAGGTATCGCCCTTGTTCCAACCGTCTGGGAACTGCTCGGCCTCAATCTCGGCCGGCGGACGCAGGTGGCTGATGCGCACCTTAATCGGGCTCTGCAGACCAATTGCACCGCGGTCGTAAGCCATGATGGCCTCGGCCGGGCTGGTGTAAATACCCTGCTCCGGTGCGTCCTCGGTGGCATCCTGGTGGCCACCCGGCAGCTCCGGCTTCTCCAGCGTCAGGAAGTACAGGCCAGTGACCATATCCAGACGCGGCATAGCCAGCGGCTTACCGGAAGCCGGCGACAGAATGTTGTTCGAGGACAGCATCAGGACGCGAGCCTCGGCCTGTGCTTCAGCGGACAGCGGCAGGTGGACTGCCATCTGGTCACCGTCGAAGTCGGCGTTGAAAGCCTCACATGCCAGTGGGTGCAGCTGAATTGCCTTACCCTCAACCAGGACCGGCTCGAAAGCCTGAATACCCAGGCGGTGCAGCGTAGGTGCACGGTTCAGCAGGACCGGGTGTCCGGTAATGACATCTTCGAGGACGTCCCACACCTCTGGGCGCTGACGCTCAACCATGCGCTTCGCGCTCTTGATGTTCTGCGCGTAGCTCTTGGCCACGAGCTCCTTCATCACGAACGGCTTGAACAGCTCAAGTGCCATCAGCTTCGGCAGACCACACTGGTGCAGCTTCAGCTGCGGGCCGACGATAATAACCGAACGGCCGGAGTAGTCAACACGCTTACCCAGCAGGTTCTGACGGAAACGACCCTGCTTACCCTTGAGCAGGTCGCTCAGGGACTTCAGCGGGCGGTTACCCGGACCAGTGACCGGGCGGCCGCGACGTCCATTGTCGAACAGTGCGTCAACGGATTCCTGAAGCATGCGCTTCTCGTTGTTGACGATGATCTCCGGAGCGCCGAGGTCGATCATGCGCTTCAGGCGGTTGTTGCGGTTGATGACACGACGGTAGAGGTCGTTCAAGTCCGAGGTCGCAAAGCGGCCACCGTCGAGCTGCACCATCGGGCGCAGCTCCGGCGGAATCACCGGGATGCAGTCGAGCACCATAGCGGCTGGGTCGTTGCCGGACTGCAGGAATGCAGTGACAACCTTCAGGCGCTTGAGGGCGCGCATCTTCTTCTGACCCTTGCCGTCGCGAATAATCTCGCGCAGCTCCTCGGCCTCCTTGGCCAGGTCGAAGTTGCGGATCAGGGTCTGAATAGCCTCAGCACCCATACCACCGGTGAAGTAGTCCTCGTAGCGGTCGACGAGCTCGGTGTAAATACCCTCGTCGATAATCATCTGCTTCGGCTCGAGCTTGATGAAGGTGTTCCAAATCTCATCGAGACGATCCAGCTCGCGCTGGGCGCGCTCACGGATGTGGCGCATCTCGCGCTCGGCTGCAGACTGAACCTTCTTGCGGGCGTCAGCCTTGGCACCGGCTGCCTCGAGCTCAGCCAGATCCTCTTCCAGGGTCTGGGCGCGTTCGGCCAGCTCCTGGTCGCGGTCGTCCTCAACCAGCTTCTTGTCCACGAGCATGTCTGCTTCGAGGGTTTCCTGGTCGTTGTGGCGAGCCTCTTCATCCACAGAAGTGATGATGTTGGCAGCGAAGTAGATGATCTTTTCCAAATCCTTCGGAGCCAAATCGAGCAGGTAGCCGAGGCGAGACGGCACACCCTTGAAGTACCAGATGTGAGTGACCGGAGCGGCCAGCTCAATGTGGCCCATGCGCTCACGGCGAACCTTCGACTTGGTCACCTCAACGCCACAGCGTTCACAGATGATGCCCTTGAAGCGAACGCGCTTGTACTTACCACAAGCACACTCCCAGTCACGGGTCGGGCCGAAGATACGCTCACAGAAAAGGCCATCCTTTTCCGGCTTCAGCGTACGGTAGTTAATCGTCTCGGGCTTCTTGACCTCACCGCGAGACCAGCGGCGGATGTCGTCGGCGGTAGCGAGCCCAATCCGGAGCTCGTCAAAGTTGTTGACGTCGAGCACCTGTTTTCCCTTTCCCTCCGCATCGAAGTAATGCGGAAACCAAATTCTCTGCGGAGGTTTTTGTACGTTGTCGTCTGTGTTGGGTTATTCGCGAGTTAGGGCTTCCCGACCCTGATACTCACGCAATGTTTCGTCGTTAAGCGAGAAACTATGCGGAGTCAGCGTCAGAACGCTCGTCGCGGGACAGGTTAATGCCGAGGGAAGCGGTCGCGTGGTCGAGTTCCTCATCGTCGGAGGAGCCCAACTCAACCGGAACGCCGTCGGCCGAAAGGACCTCAACGTTCAGGCAGAGCGACTGCAGTTCCTTCAGAAGCACCTTGAACGACTCCGGAATACCCGGATCCGGAATGTTGTCGCCCTTCACGATTGCCTCGTAGACCTTGACGCGGCCAACCACGTCATCGGACTTGATAGTGAGCAGCTCCTGCAGGGTGTAGGCAGCGCCGTATGCCTGCATTGCCCACACCTCCATCTCACCGAAGCGCTGACCACCGAACTGAGCCTTACCACCCAGCGGCTGCTGGGTAATCATGGAGTACGGACCGGTGGAACGAGCGTGAATCTTCTCGTCGACCAGGTGGTGCAGCTTCAGCATGTACATGTAGCCCACCGAAACCGGGAACGGGAACTTCTCGCCAGAGCGGCCGTCGAACAGCGTGGCCTTACCGTCAGCGTTGACCAGCACCTCGCCGTCACGGTTCGGGCGGGACGACGCGAGCAGACCAGCGAGCTCCTCGTTCTCAGCACCGTCGAACACTGGGGTTGCGACCAGGGAGTCGGACGGAACGTCGTGCAGGTCAGCCGGAAGACGCTTAGCCCAATCCGGGTCGCCCTCAATGCTCCAGCCGGCCTTCGCCAGCCAGCCGAGGTGAACCTCGAGGACCTGGCCGATGTTCATACGACGCGGAACACCGTGGGTGTTCAGAATGATGTCGACCGGGGTGCCGTCCGGCAGGAACGGCATATCCTCCTGCGGCAGGATCTTGCCGATAACACCCTTGTTACCGTGGCGACCTGCCATCTTGTCGCCGTCCTGAATCTTGCGCTTCTGCGCAACGTAGACGCGGACCATCTCGTTGACACCCGGTGCCAGGTCGTCATCGTCTTCACGGGAGAAGACGCGGACGCCGATGACCTTGCCGGACTCACCGTGCGGAACACGCATGGAGGTGTCACGGACCTCGCGGGACTTCTCGCCGAAGATAGCGCGCAGCAGGCGCTCCTCCGGAGTCAGCTCAGTCTCGCCCTTCGGCGTGGTCTTAGCGACCAGGATGTCACCGTCGCGAACGTCGGCACCGATGCGGACGATACCGCGGTCATCCAGATCCTTCAGCATCTCCTCGGATGCGTTCGGGATGTCACGGGTGATTTCCTCCGGACCCAGCTTGGTGTCGCGGGCATCAATCTCATGCTCCTCGATGTGAATCGAGGTCAGGATGTCCTCCTCAACCATGCGCTGGTTCAGGATGATGGCGTCCTCGTAGTTGTGTCCTTCCCACGGCATGAATGCCACGAGCAGGTTCTTACCAAGTGCCATCTCACCGTTGTCGGTACCCGGACCATCAGCGATGACCTGGCCGGCCTCAACACGCTGGCCTTCGTCAACCAGTGGCTTCTGGTTGTAGCAGGTGCCCTGGTTGGTGCGTTCGAACTTGCGCAGCAGGTAGGTGTGGCGCTGGCCCTCATCGTCCATGATGGTGATGAAGTCTGCCGACACCGTCTCGACCACACCGGTGGCCGAAGCGACAATGACATCGCCGGCGTCGTAAGCAGCACGCTGCTCCATACCGGTACCGACGAACGGAGCCTCCGAACGCAGCAGCGGCACAGCCTGACGCTGCATGTTCGCACCCATCAGGGCACGGTTAGCGTCGTCGTGCTCGAGGAACGGAATCATGGCGGTAGCCACGGAGACCATCTGACGCGGGGAAACATCGAGGTAGTCGACCTCATCGGCGCGGACGGACTCGACGTCACCACCCTTCTTACGAACAGACAGGGTCTCCTGAACGAAGTGGCCGTTCTCGTCGATCGGGGTGTTGGCCTGCGCGACGACGTAGCGGTCTTCCTCATCAGCGGTGAGGTAGTCGACCTCGTCGGTGATGACACCATCGCGGACGCGACGGTACGGAGTCTCAATGAAACCGAACGGGTTCACGCGTGCGTAGCAGGACAGCGAACCAATCAGGCCAATGTTCGGACCCTCTGGGGTCTCAATTGGACACATGCGACCGTAGTGGGACGGGTGAACGTCTCGAACCTCAAGGCCAGCACGGTCACGGGTCAGACCACCCGGGCCCAGTGCGGACAGACGACGCTTGTGGGTCAGGCCCGACAGCGAGTTGTTCTGGTCCATGAACTGGGACAGCTGGGAAGTACCGAAGAACTCACGGATAGCCGCGGAAACCGGGCGCACGTTAATCAGGGTGGTCGGCTGGATCGACTCCACGTCCTGAGTGGTCATGCGCTCACGAACCACGCGTTCCATGCGGGACAGACCCACGCGGACCTGGTTCTGAATCAGCTCGCCTACGGTACGCAGACGACGGTTACCGAAGTGGTCGATATCGTCGGTCTCAACCGGGATTTCGACGCCTTCCGGCGAGGTCATAACATTCTCGCCGTCGTGCAGACGCACGAGGTATTCGATGGTGGTAGCAATATCCTGCTCGGTCAGAACCATCTCGCCGGAGGCATCAGCGCCCAGGCCCAGCTTGCGGTTGACCTTGTAGCGACCGACCTTAGCCAGGTCGTAGCGCTTCGGTTTGAAGAAGTTGTTCTCCAGCAGAGCCAGCGCGGACTCGCGCGTCGGCGGCTCACCCGGGCGCTGCTTGCGGTAAATCTCCAGCAGGGCCTCGTCGGTGTTTGCAACACCGTCCTTCTCCAGGGTGGCCATCATGATCTCAGAGAAGCCGAAGCGCTCCTTGATCTCCTCGGTGGTCCAGCCGAAAGCCTTCAGCAGAACCGTGACCGGCTGGCGACGCTTACGGTCAATACGAACGCCGACGGTGTCCCGCTTGTCGACGTCGAACTCCAGCCACGCACCGCGCGACGGAATAATCTTCACCGAGTGCAGCGGGCGCTCGGTGGACTTGTCGATGGTCTCATCGAAGTAGACGCCCGGAGAGCGCACCAGCTGAGAAACAACGACACGCTCAGTTCCGTTGACGATGAACGTACCCTTGTCCGTCATCATCGGGAAGTCACCGATGAAGACGGTCTGGCTCTTGATCTCACCGGTCTCGCGGTTGGTGAACTCCGCGGTGACGTAGAGGGGAGCCGAGTAGTTGATGTCCTTATCCTTGGACTCATCCACGGTGTTCTTGACGGAGTCGAACCATGGGTCCGACAGCGTCAGGGACATCTTCTGGGAGTAGTCCTCGATCGGAGAGAGCTCTTCTAGAATATCTTCGAGACCGCTGGTAACCCGAGCGTCTTCTCCGAGCTCCTCCTGGCGACGAGCACGCCACTCAGGCGTGCCAATGAGCCATGCGAAAGACTCACGCTGCAGGTCGAGCAGACCAGGAACCGCAATCGGCTCCTGAATCTTTGCAAACGAGTACCTCTTCGAAGCTCCGGGAATACCGGTTACTGCCTTGGTCTGGCGGGAGACTGCCAAGATGCGTCCTTCCAGCACCTCACGCGGTGGAGCACACCGGCAACCGGTGGTGCGCTCCGCCCGCTTGGTTTATACGCGATTCAAGTTGCAGGAATTATTTCTGTTGCGCACCGGGATACTTTGCGTCTAACCTTTGGTCACACACGAAAGTGATTCCCCCGCCACTTGGCCTCCAAGACCAGCCTTTAAAGGCGAGCCCCCGAGCCCTAACGGCGGCGTCGCAGCAACTCCTTTAACAGCTAGATGCACGAAAAACGGTGCTACATAATAGCCCCGCGCTCCGAGCGCAAACTATAAAAGAGCTGGCGACAGATACACTAATTCCAGCGCAACGATTTAGCCTATATCAAAAACTGGCAGTTGTCTAGTACAACTTGACAAATCGGGCGTGTCGCATTCACCCGTTACCGATATAACGATGAGGCCTGGGCGCTATGGCCGTCGTAAAGCGTTACTCTGTTTTACGACGGGTCGAAGGACGCACGATACCCACGATTGCGATGAATACCAGAATCGAACCGGACGCAATGAGGCCGATTGACCACGGCTCTAGAGCTGGGCGCTGGAAATTCTGTATTGCGCCAAAGAGAAGCTGATTGGAAAGGCCTTCGTCCATCTTGCCGTTGAAGCGCAGGTAGTCCATGATCGGCTCGCCATCGCGGGTCTCCCACCAAAGGTGGATGTCCTCGGCCATATCGATGACCGAGCCAGACTTGGGCTCAACCCACAAATCACGGGTGCCCTGGTACTGGAGGAAGCCGGACTTGTCATCCTGGGTTAGCTGAGAGACGTAAGAACGGTACTTCTGGGCGAGATTCGTCTTCTCAATGTCCTGACGGAAATGCAGGACACGGTTACCGCCGCGCTCCTCTTCCCCGACAAACTTTGCCGGCAAGGAATCGTGGAGGAGATCATCAAAGATCAGGTATTCCTTTTCCTCCGTGTCGGCCGGAAGCTTCACCCAGTTCCCCTCGAAAGCCACTGACCGTGGAACGCCTGCCATGCGGTCGACAAGCGTCGCAGGAGCCAGCGCCTCGCCAGTGAGGCGGTCGATGGTAACTGTCCAGATATTGGCCTCGATAAGCTCCGTCAGCGGGTCGGTGCCTATGACCTCAGGGGGAAGCTCACGCATTTCAGTCACACCGACACGGAGCGAAACCTTGTCCGCATCCGCGGGTTCGATGAGCACGCCATGGAGCTGTCGCTGCAGCGGCGAGTGCACTTCCTCCCGCTTGCCCTCTTCGTTAATCCTGGTGGATACGCCGTCTTCCGCCCGCAGGGTATACGACACCGGCGGCAGGTCAAGCGGCATTTTGGGATCAACATTGAGCACTTTGGGCAGCAAAATGCCAGCAGCAAGCAGTGCGGTGCCTAGACCCAACAGAAGGATAGACAAAATTCTCGGCCGTGAGAGCATGTTAGATACTTTACAGGCCAATAAGGGTAATCAAGACAATGAGTGGGCTGGTTTTTGCCTCAACTCCCTGTGACGGGTGAGATTAGTGAGGTTTTGCCCGGGTCAGGTGGGTTAGCAAAGGCCCCAGATACAAAAGAACCGCCAACCCCGGGCACGAAGCCCAGAACTGGCGGTCAGAATTGGTAGCTTTAGGCCACTACCGGGGCCGAGGCAAGTAATTGAATTACTTGAGGGCAACCTTTGCGCCAGCCTCTTCCAGCTTAGCCTTAGCAGCCTCAGCGTCGTCCTTGGAAGCACCCTCCAGGATAGCCTTCGGAGCGGACTCAACCATCTCCTTAGCCTCCTTCAGGCCCAGGCCGGAGACGATCTCACGGACAGCCTTAATAACGCCGATCTTCTTAGCGCCAGCGTCCTCGAGGACGACGTCGAACTCGTCCTTCTCCTCAGCAGCAGCCTCGCCGCCAGCAGCGCCTGCAGCAGCAACTGCAACCGGAGCAGCAGCGGTGACGTCGAACTCTTCCTCGAAAGCCTTCTTGAACTCGGTGAGCTCAACGAGGGTCATTTCCTTGAAAGCCTCGAGCAGTTCCTCAGTGGTGTACTTAGCCATGGATATTCTCCTATGAGTGTGGTGCGGCCGCTCCCCTCAGAGATCCCTGGGGTCGAAGCCGTCAAAGTGATATTGAAAAGTTTTTCGCGTGATTTAGTTCGCGTAGATCGCGAGCCGCTCGGGATTACTTCTTTTCCTCGAGTGCCGCAGCAAGGCGGGCAACCGAGGAGGTCGGAGCGTCGAGCAGGCCAGCGACGTTCGCCAGAACGCCGTTGAAGGCACCAGCCAGCTTTGCCAGCGTGGTCTCACGGTTATCCATATCCGCAAGAGCCTCGAACTGTGCTGCATCCATTGCAGCACCGTCCATGTAGCCGCCCTTGATCACGAGGTTCTTGTTGTCACCGGCGAACTTCTTAATCGCCTTAGCCGCATCCACAGCCTCGCCCTTGATGAAGGCGACTGCAGTCGGGCCGTTCAGGTGCTCATCAAGACCCTCAATCCCTGCCTCGTCGGCAGCGATCTTGATCATGGTGTTCTTGGCGACGGAGTACTTAACATCAGCACCGAGGGCGCGACGCAGTTCCGTGATTTCCGCAACGGACAGGCCGCGGTACTCAGTCAGCACGATAGCGTTGGACTCTTCAACGTCCTGCTTCAGCGCTGCAACAGCTGCAATCTTCTCAGCATTTGCTGCCATGTGTACTCTCGCCTCCTTCCTGGTCTTTGCAATTTTCCGCTCGGCCAAGTGAAGGATTCTTTTGCGCAAATACAACAAACGCCCCAATCCTCGCACAAGGATGGGGCGCACAATTCTTGTGGCGTGTTCCACTTCAACTCCGCCAACCCCAAGGCCAGCAGGTGAAGTCAAACTGCGCAAGCGCTTCCAAGTCCTCCTGCGTGGGCCGCTCACTGTATTCCTACAATGAAACCTTCAATCCGCTTCTTTCAAAGCGAATGACCGACGGTCTTCGGTGAAACTTGAGTACCAACCTCCATCTTCCCAACTCGATGTTGGTACCGATTGGAAGCCGGTCAAACTTCGTGAAGAAACTTTATACCAGACCCTGGCAATTAACCAAATCGCCTATCCAAACCGCGCCGCACCTGGCTCTCCGAAGCGGCCGAACTCCAGGTCCTTCTCACGTTGCTGGACAATCATCTCGAGCTCGGCAAAGTACGCATTCAGGTTGTCGTCGGCAAGCCAGAGCACTTGGTCGGCGTAGTCGAGCACCACGCGCACCATGTCGTCGGGATGTGCGTCCAATCTGGCGGCGTCGAGAATATCCACGGTGAGTGTCAGTGCCACGCGCACAACCGGCGGGATCTGCGATGCCAGGCACTGCTGCGCCACGACATTGCGCAGCTCGACGGCCTCCATCCGCGCGATGATGCGCAACAGCCGCACGACCACGACCTGCGCCGCCCGAGCTTGCAGAGCTTCCTCCTCACTCATCCCCGGAAGCACCACAGAGTCCTGGATATTGCGGCGAAGGACCTCAGCTACGCGCTCGTCCTCCCCTAGCCCCGTCAGTACCTCGCCCAGCAGAGTCTGTCCCGCGATGCGCAGGCAGGGCATGTCATAGGCGTCGTCGCCCAACGAGTCGAGATACGAGATGAGCTGCGATTCAATAATTCCGGAACCGTCGTCGAGCTGCGCCAGGCGATTAATCTCGCCGAGCGCCTCCAGCCCTTCTTCGGGTTCCAAAATTAACGTCATAGTCGCGATTTTAAGCAACAAACTTTGGCTGTGAGTCCATTTCGCCTGGATTAGTTGTTTGGATTAGCAATTCGCTTTACGACGTCTACCGCGCCCAAGCCCCCACCGCGCTATCGATACCCCTTATGCCAATGCAAAACCGCCACCTCACACACTCTGGAAAGTGCGCGCGGCGGCGGTTTTAAAGAGCTTTGCTCAGAGTCACTCTCGAGTGACTCGTGAAGAGCACACTCGCCTATCGGCTGATGCTGATTTAGGCGGTGTAGTCCTTGATCACACTGGTGTCAACCGGGATGCCCGGGCCGTTGGTGGCGGAGACGGTGATCTTCTTCAGGTACTTACCCTTAGCAGCGGACGGCTTGAGGCGCATCAGCTCGTCGATAAGCGCACCGTAGTTCTCGGCCAGCTTCTCAGCGTCGAAGGAAGCCTTACCGATAACAGCCTGCAGGTTTGCAGCCTTGTCAACGCGGAAGGAAATCTTACCGCCCTTGATCTCGGTGACAGCCTTAGCGACATCCGGGGTAACGGTGCCGGTCTTCGGGTTCGGCATCAGACCACGCGGGCCGAGGATGCGAGCCACGCGACCAACCTTGGCCATCTGGTCCGGGGTAGCGATAGCAGCGTCGAAGTCGGTCCAACCGCCCTGAATCTTCTCGATCAGCTCCTCGGAGCCAACGAAGTCAGCGCCAGCCTCTTCAGCCTTGGTGGCGTTCTCGCCAGCAGCGAAGACGACAACGCGGACGGTCTTACCGGTACCGTTCGGCAGGGAGACAGTGCCGCGAACCAGCTGGTCAGCCTTGCGCGGGTCAACGCCCAGGCGGATGGCGACGTCGATGGTGGCGTCGTAGTTCTTGGAGGAGGTCTCCTTGGCCAGGTTAGCGGCCTCGAGCGGAGAGTAGATGCGGCCGGCGTCGATCTTCTCGGCGGCGGCGCGGTATGCCTTAGAGTTCTTGCTCATGAAAAGTCCAATCTCAATTAAGTGAAATGGTTGGATTGTGGTGTGTAGCGGGCCGAAGCTGGCCCTACCACTTGATGAAGGTGCAGCTAAACGCTGACGGTTTACTTAGCGCCCTCGACGGTGATGCCCATAGAACGAGCGGTACCGGCGATGATGCGTGCACCCATCTCGATGTCGTTAGCGTTCAGGTCCGGCTTCTTCAGCTCGGCGATTTCCTTGCACTGCTCCCAGGTCACGGAACCGACCTTGTTGGTGTGCGGAACGCCAGAGCCCTTCTGGATGCCAGCGGCCTTCAGCAGCAGCTTAGCTGCCGGCGGGGTCTTCAGAACGAAGGTGAAGGAGCGGTCTTCGTAGACAGAGATTTCAACCGGGACAACGTTGCCACGCTGGTTCTCAGTTGCTGCGTTGTAAGCCTTGCAGAACTCCATGATGTTGACACCATGAGCACCCAGTGCCGGACCAACCGGCGGAGCCGGGTTAGCCTGACCAGCCTGAATCTGCAGCTTAATAATCGCAGAAAGCTTCTTCTTCGGAGCCATCGGATTAACCTACTTCCTAGTTACCGGGGCACGCCGCCCCGATGAAAAGGCGACTCACCCCGTCCGGATGCCGACGCTTTACGACGACCCTTGCGCCCTCGACCATCATGGCCGCTGGCGCTGGTCATCGAGTTGGTGCCAGCCACCGGGGATACGAATTACTTGGCGCATCTGTGCTCAAGGCACAAAAATGCACGCCTGGCTACGTTACCGCAGCGTATGGCGTGCATCAAAATCCGTTACCGGATTGGTTGCGCGAGCGAGCTAGCTGGTGCCTTGCTCGGCGCTTGGCTTGGCGGTGCTCTCCGCTTGGCTCTGCGCCTGGCTTGAGGTCGGGCCTAGTTCAGCTTCTCGACCTCATCGATGCCCAGCTCGACCGGGGTCTCACGGCCGAAGATGGAAACCAGAGCCTTCATGCGGCCGGTGTCCGGGTCGATCTCGGAGATGGTCGCAGCCACAGATGCGAACGGACCGGACAGGATGGTGACGGACTCGCCGACCTCATAGTCGATGGCGACGGCCTTCTTCTCCGCCTGCGGCGCCGCTGCGACAGCCAGCTCACCGTCGGCATTTGCAGCTTCTTCAGCGGCGTCCGCGGTGATGGTCTCCTTCGGCATGAGGAACTTAGCGACCTCGCGAATCTTGACCTTGGACGGCTGGCCCTCGCTACCGACGAAGGAAGTAACACCCGGGGTGTCGCGGACGACGGACCAGGACGGGTCATCCAGGCTCATACGAACCAGAACGTAGCCCGGCAGCAGCTTGCGCTTAACGATCTTCTTCTTGCCGTCGTCCTTGCGCTCTTCGACTTCCTCAACCGGAACGATGACCTCGTGGATCTGCTCATCGACACCCATGGTCTGGGCGCGCATTTCCAGGTTGGTCTTCACCTTGTTCTCGTAGCCGGAGTAGCACTGGATGATGTACCAGTCGCCCGGACGACGCTTGAGCTCACGCTGGAACTCGCGCAGGCGCTTACGGTACTCGGCATCTGCGTCAGCAGCTGCCTGTACCTCAGCGTCAGCGGCAGTCTCCTCTGCCGGCGCTGCTTCTGCTGCAGCAGTGTCAGCTGCGGCTGCGTCGGCTGCGGCTGCACCCTCGGCCGGAGCTTCTACCTGAGCCGGTGCGCCCTGCGCATCCTGCTCAGTTGCGGCAGCATCCGCGGACTGGGCGTCGGAGAAAATATTCTGACCATCATTCATGTCGTGCTAACCCCTCTTGTATCTACATCAACGGTTCGCGACATTGGCATCTTCGCCTAAAGAGTCTTAAGAGCCAATATGCCATCCGCAATCACTTCGCACAGCCAGACACCAGCTGCGCTAACGAATAATCCCGCCGTCCGGAACTCGGAGGCGGGATGAAAAGCATCACTGCGAAACAGTATAACCGATTACTTACCCAACACCGATCGGACACCCAGACCGGCCAGCGTGTCCACACCCCACACGAGAGCGATCATGGCAATCAGGAACAGAATCACGATGATGCTGTAGGTGACCATCTGGCGGCCGGTCGGCCAAATCACCTTGCGCAGCTCGTCAACTACCTGCTTGATGAAAACCAAAGGATTACGAGTCGAAAGCTCGTTGGTCTCCTTCTCACGCGCAGGCTTCTTCGCCACGGTGGTCTGCGCGCCCGTCGCCTGGCGCTTACCGGACGGGCGAGCCGCCGCCTGGAAAGTCTGGTTTTCCTCAGACACGATGCTCCTTCGCTACTTCGTGCATATGAGACCTAAAGATACTGCACAGTGAAACTCAAACGTGAATTCTTCAAGGGCAGACTCCGGGAATGTTCTCCGGATCCAAGCCCCCACTGTGCAGAGCAAGTCTGGTTCAGTGCGTAAATTCTAGCCGATAATCCACACTATCGAAGAAATGCCCTTCGTGGGAACCGCAGGCTTCGAGATTCGATTCTGACAACCCCAAAGAGCCACGGGCTGCTCGCTCGGGGATGCGAACTTGGGGCTGCAAATGTGAAACTGTATGGGTTTATGACACTTTCAAGCCATTTTTCGGGCGGTAGGGTCAGGCGGTCATTGCATCATGGATA